>NZ_JASDCY010000055.1:0-18675 GCF_030407675.1 Kocuria sp. APC 4018
CCCGCGTAACGTCCACCCGCTCTCGGTAGATCGGGCTTCACAACGAGCAGTCCCCATGCACCCCGATCTACCTCGACAACGTCGCGGCCTCTGACAACTAACCGGTGAGTCACATTCCCGCCCCGGGCGCTGGCGGTGCAACGGGCCGGGAATACTGGCCGGAGCATTCCCCCAGTGCGAAGGACCCCCATGAGTAGCACCCCCTACACGTTGTCTGCTGAGCAACGTGAGCAGACCCTCACCCAAGAGATATCCAAGCGGACCTCCTCGGGGAAGTCCGAGCTGCTCGCCACCCGCCCGTTCAAAGCCTACGTGCGGACCGGGAGCGTTCTCACGGGCACCTGGCCCCTCGCGCTCGCCATCCAGGTGTTGTGGGTCCTCGCGGTAGTCATCATCGCGTTTCTTGCTCTGCGAGCAACCGCCGTAATCGTCATTCTCGGACTGGTGTGGTGGCTCCCCCGGGTGCTGACTCGTGTAGAGGTCATCACAATCGGTGAGCGCGGGGAAGTGTCAGTCAAAACCCTCTACTGGGGTGGTGCGTACAAACTTGAGCAGCACCTCAAGGACCCCACCCGCAACTAGCCCAGGAGCATTCCCATGTCCTACCCCCAAGACACCCGGCCAGCGGCTCAGCCGAAGCCGTACAAGGACCGGCGCGCCTCAGCCCGCATGCTGCGGATCGACGGGCTCGCGCTCATCGCCGTGGGGCTCCTAGGGGGCATAGCGACCGTCCGGGCTCCCGCCTTCATGTGGGTTCTCACCCTGGCGATCATCGGTGTCGTCGTGTGGGCCGTAGGTCAGATCCGCGAGACCCTTGAGCACCCCTGCTACTAGACCATCTGGAGCACTCCCATGCATCCACGCACACTCACCCTCGCGATCACGCTCGCCGTGAGCACGCTCTCCCTCACCGGATGCAGCGTATTCACACCGCAGGCGGCACCCACAGTCACGGTGACTGCGACACCGTCCAACAGCTACATGCACACCGCGGAGACCGTCCCGGAGCTCAGTGACGACGTCACTCCCGAGACGTTCACGGCTCCCCCCAGAGCCGAGACCCCGGATTCTGCACCCACACTTGCTGAGACCGCTGCACCCCCGACTGACACTGGGGACGATGCTCAGGGAGTCTCTATCATCGCGTCCGAAGGCATGGAAGGGGACGATTACATCATCCGGCTCCGCACAAACTCGGGCGCGACAGCCACCATGAACTACGCTCCCAGCGTCCTGGCCGACAAGGTCAATTCCCTGACCGGCACCCCCCAGGCCAAGACCATTGACCTCGTGGCCGTGTACACCGCTGACGGAATGATGATCGGCACTGCCCGACTGCCGGATGGCAAGTACGCCGGTGTCACCTCCGGGCTTTAGATGCAGGAGGGCGACAGCACGAATCAGTTCCGCGTCACCCTCCGTCGGGGTTACTCGCCCGGTACAGCTCCTCGTCCAGAAGTGACAGCCCATCGAGAGGTGGCTTCAGGATCTCCTCGATGAGTGGCTTGAACGGCGCACCGGTTCCCTCGTTGAAGGCACGGATGGAGGCGCGTTCGTTCTCGATGCGTCCGATGTTCCGCCACGACAAGGTGCGCCCTGACAGCGCCGCGATCTGGTCCAGGTAGGCACGCTGCGTCCTGCCGTTGCCTTCACGAAACGGATGCACGTAGTTGATCTGCTCCAGCAGGTTCGAGGATTGCTCGATGAAGTCCTCGTCCGAGATGCTCGGGTCGTTGAGCAGCCCAGACTCCCGGAGCATCTCGTGGATGCCGGCGAACGCCATCTCGATGCGGGAGGGATGCAGGAAGGTCGAGGATCCCTTCGTGAGGTTCACGGTCCTGATCTGCCCCGCCCACTCCCAGACGTCCTGGTACAACCTTCGGTGGATCTCGCGCAGGTGCGCCAGGTCGAACCCGCCCCGCACCGGAGCACGCTCCAGTTCACGACGGCGCACCAGGGTCTCGCGGCGCTCGAACCTCGAGGCAGCCAGCGGGTCGTGAATGCCAGGAATGTTCTTCAGCACCTCGGTGCCCGGGTAGAGATACGGATCGACGAACTCTCCCACTGGTCAGGCTGCCTGTTCCGGGTAGAGAGGCAACTCTGCCATCTTCTGGATCAGCTCATCCAGCCCAAAGGCCCCGGCCACGTACTCACGGATGAGTTCCATGGCCGCGGCATCAGGTAGTGCCCCCTCGAGATCCCAGCTCGCCAGAATGTCCGTCATGGACTCCCGGCGCTCGTGAAGGTCATCATCCCAGTACGTGGTCATGGCACCTCCTGCATCGGCGGATCGGTATGACGGCGCGCCGGTGGTTTCCGCGCTGCCTCCATGCCCATCTTCTCCCGGATCACCGCCCCGGTGACATCACTGATGCCCGAGCCCTGCGCTGCGGCGCGCTTCTAGAGCTCATTCGAGGGTGGCCCCGGTGGGGATCTTGGTGCGGGCTTGACCTCGCCTTCAACGAGGCCACCTCCGCCACAGCGACCCCCATCCCGAGTCAACAACGTCATGCCCTCTTACAGCTAGGCGCCCGCGACTGCGTGGAAATTGTCATCCGAGGGCTTCGCGCCGGTCTGGTCTGAGTTCGTGGTGGGCCCGGTATTCCCGGGCACCGCACCCCGGACGAAAGCTTGTCTGCGACTCGCGGAGATGCGGGTAGATTCAGTTTGCTTCCGCTCGCACCGGGACGGCGCACCCCCTAATCGAGCTGGCGGCCCACGACGAGATGAACGCGGCCGTCACGCGAGGCGGTCGCGACCTTCATCAAGTGCTTACCGTCGCAAAGCGACCGCACCCTGGAGGACTACGCGACCCTGCTCCGCCAGGAGGCGTGCTGCCGCAGGCCCTCGACGAACTTCCTGTTCGCAGTGGTGCCCGACCAGCGAGTGAAGTCGAAGAGCGCGATCAGTGGTTCCCCGTCCCGGCGCTCGATCACCACGGGTGCACCCCATGCGGCGAACACGCCGAAGCTGCCGAACTGACCCCGGGACCCTGCCGCCACCATCCTGGTGTAGCTGTCCACGAACCTCCGGAGATGGCCGTCACTTCCTCGGGGTGAAGTCTGGTGAATCCAATGGAGTCCAGGCATTCACCGGACACCCTCATATTCCCGGTGCACGGAAAGAGCTTGTTCTATGCCACCCGCGACCGCATCGAATGCTCGGATTGTCGCGACTCGATCTCGGAGGGGGTGCCCGCAAGACATTTCATGGCCTCCCGCTCATTGCAGGGGGCAGGAGGTTCGTCCTGTTCCTATGCTTTCCGCAGCGTACAGGGCTCGATCAGAACGACCCCGGTGGTGCCGCCTTGGTCTCTGCAGTGAGAGCCGTGCGCAGGTGTCGCTTCCCTACACCCCTGATCGAAGGTAGGCGATCCCGATCGCCGCAGGAATTCCGAAGAAAGCCACAAAGGCCCCAGCAATGGCCACGTACGGGGAACGTAAACGAACTGCAATTGCGGACGACACCAGGCCGAAAACCGGGATGGCCCCGAGGACGAGGAATGTCTCGGCGGGACTCCTCGTCCCGACGCACGCGGCATACGCACAAGCGGAAAGACTGGCTGCCAGAAAAGCAAACGCGACGATTTGAGACCTGGACAACGTCATTACACCCCCAGGGTTTGCAGGGTATGGCCCTGAAGGCGACCGTGATTGCCGCGGCCATCGCCCTCTCCTGGCATTGATCGCCATGACTTCATGGAAAAGTATCACGCGGAGCGGTGTTCCGGTCCTGCTGCGATCGCCTCCGCAGCACTCGTACGCTCACCTCGAGAACGAGAATTTGTACTGCTGACGTGTACCTGAGGTGCCCACGCACTGGGCCCGGCAGATGTCTGGCATCCCAGACACAACCCCCTCCAGAACCCGTGACCCCCGTCACCGTCCGTGGTCCCATGGATTCATTCCCCGTCCGCGGCCTCCCGCGCCCCGGACCGACCCAGACCAGGAGGCACCTGATGGCACTGCCCAACGCCCGCCCCGTCCGCGCACCCCGCGGCACCGAGATCAGCGCCAAGAGCTGGCAGACCGAAGCACCCATGCGCATGCTCATGAACAACCTGGACCCGGAGGTCGCCGAGCGTCCGGACGACCTGGTGGTCTACGGCGGCACCGGCCGCGCGGCTCGCAGCTGGGAGGCGTTCGACGCCATCGTCAAGACTCTCAAGGAACTCGAAGAGGACGAGACGCTGCTGGTGCAGTCCGGCAAGCCCGTGGGCGTGCTGCGCACCAACAAGTGGGCTCCGCGCGTGCTGATCGCCAACTCGAACCTGGTGGGCGACTGGGCCACGTGGCCCGAGTTCCGCAAGCTCGAGGACGAGGGCCTCATGATGTACGGCCAGATGACCGCCGGGTCCTGGATCTACATCGCCACCCAGGGCATCCTGCAGGGCACCTACGAGACGTTCTACGCCGTCGCCCGCAAGATGCACGAGGAAGGCCGCATCCCCGAGCCCACCCTGGCGGGCACCCTGACCATCACCGGCGGCTGCGGCGGCATGGGCGGCGCGCAGCCGCTCGCCGTGACGCTGAACGGCGGCGCGTGCCTCGTCGTCGACGTGGACGAGACGCGCCTGAAGCGCCGCCAGTCCAAGCGCTACCTGGACGAGGTGGAGACGGACCTGGACACCGCCCTCGAGAAGGTCATGGCCGCCAAGAACGAGCGCCGCGCGCTGTCCGTGGGCTACGTGGGCAACGCCGCGGACGTGTTCCCGGAGCTGCTGCGCCGCCACCGCTCGGGCGAGATCTCCGTGGACGTCGTGACCGACCAGACCTCCGCTCACGATCCCCTGTCCTACCTGCCCACCGAGTTCACCGTGGAGCAGTGGGACGCCGAGGCCAAGGCGGATCCCATCGGCTTCACCAAGAAGGCCCAGGAGGCCATGGCTGCGCAGGTGCAGGCGATGGTCGAGTTCCAGGACGAGGGCGCCGAGGTCTTCGACTACGGCAACTCCATCCGCGACGAGGCCCGCCACGCCGGCTACACCCGCGCGTTCGAGTTCCCGGGCTTCGTCCCGGCGTACATCCGCCCGCTGTTCTGCGAGGGCCTCGGCCCCTTCCGCTGGGTAGCGCTCTCCGGCGACCCCAAGGACATCGAGGTCACGGACAACGCGATCAAGGAGCTCTTCCCGGACAACAAGCACCTGCACGAGTGGATCGACGCCGCGCAGGAGCACGTGGAGTTCGAGGGCCTGCCCGCGCGCATCTGCTGGCTGGGCTACGGCGAGCGCCACAAGGCCGGGCTGCTCTTCAACCAGCTCGTGGCCGAGGGCAAGGTCTCCGCGCCCATCGTGATCGGCCGTGACCACCTGGACTCCGGTTCGGTGGCCTCGCCCTACCGCGAGACCGAGTCCATGAAGGACGGTTCGGACGCGATCGCTGACTGGCCGCTGCTCAACGCGCTCACCGCCGCGTCCTCCGGCGCCACGTGGGTGTCCATCCACCACGGCGGCGGCGTGGGCATCGGCCGGTCCATCCACGCGGGCCAGGTCTCGGTGGCGGACGGCACCGATCTCGCCGCGCAGAAGCTCGAGCGCCTGCTCACCAACGACCCCGGCATGGGCGTGATCCGCCACGCGGACGCCGGCTACGAGCGCGCCATCCAGGTGGCGGACGAGCGCGGCGTCAACATCCCCATGCACAACGACCTCGCGGCCACCCGCCAGGCGGACCAGTGACCGGGCGCCCCACCTCCCCCAGCGGGGACGACGACGCCGCACGCGGGCTCCGCGCCGATTCTCACCCGGGTGCCGCCTCCTCGGGGACGGCACCGGGGGTGACCAGAGACGCAGCCCAGCCCGGCGCGCGGTCGCACCGGGCGGCGTCGTCCGCTGGCGGCTCCGAGCTCATCACCAACATCGGTGAGCTGCACACCGTGGACCCCGCGCGGGGCGAGGACTCTGTGCTCAGGGACGCGGCCGTCGTCGTCGAGAATGGGCTGATCGCGTGGGTGGGCCGCGCCTCCGAGGCGCCCGCGGCGGACCGTGCCGTGGACGTGAAGGGGCGCGCGGTGCTGCCCGGCTGGGTGGACTCGCACACGCACCTGGTGTTCGCCGGGGACCGCGGTGAGGAGTTCGCTGCGCGTATGGCCGGTGAGGCATACGCGGCGGGCGGCATCGGTGTGACGACGAACGCCACTCGGGAAGCCAGCGACGAGACCCTGCGCGGGCTCGTGGCGGAGCGCGTGCGGGACGCCGTGGCCGGCGGCACCACGTACCTGGAGACCAAGACGGGCTACGGCCTGGACGTGGGGCAGGAGCTGCGCGCCGCGCGGATCGCCGCGGGCGCCGCGGACGAGGTCACGTTCCTGGGCGCCCACCTGGTGCCCGAGGGCGTGGACGCGGACGAGTACGTGGAGACGGTGTGCGGGCCCATGCTCGAAGCCGTGACCCCTTACGTGCAGTGGGCGGACGTGTTCTGCGAGCGCGGGGCGTTCAACCCCGGGCAGTCCCGCCGCGTGCTCGAGGCCTGCAGGGACGCGGGGCTCGGGCTGCGGGTGCACGGCAACCAGATCGGCCCCGGCGAGGGTGTGTCTCTGGCCGTGGAGCTGGGGGCGGCGTCCGTGGACCACTGCAACTTCCTCTCGGAGGAGGACGTGGCGGCGCTGGCCGGTTCGGACACCGTGGCCACCGTGCTGCCCGCGTGCGACCTCTCCACCCGTGCCCCCCTGGCTCCGGCCCGTGAGCTGCTGGACGCGGGAGCCACCGTGGCGATCGCCTCCAACTGCAATCCCGGCACCAGCTACACCACGTCCATGAACTTCTGTGTGGCCACCGCGGTGCTGCAGATGAAGCTCACGGTGGACGAGGCCATCCGCGCGGCCACGCTCGGTGGTGCGAAGGCGCTGCGTCGTGACGTCTCCACCCCGGACCGGCCCGCCGTGGGCCACCTCGCGGTGGGAACGCGCGCGGACCTGCACGTGCTGGACGCCCCGCAGGCCGTCCACCTGGCCTACCGCCCCGGCATGCCCCTCACGTGGGGCGTGTGGCGGGCGGGCCGCCGGGAGATCTGACCGCACCGAGTGGCCCGGGGTCATCCGCGCCGGGTCACTCGCAGGTCACCCCTCTACTTTCTCCACGAGTCGCCCGGGCGACTCGGATCATCGACCGGAAGGACCCTTCCCCATGACCCTCTTCGACACCGACCTCCCCACCACCGTGCAGCTGGGCTCCTCCGGCGTGACGGTGGGTGACGTGATCGCCGTCGCCCGCCACGACGCCCGCGTGGAGCTGACCGACGAGGCCCGCGAGCACGTCGCGAAGGTGCGCCGCCACATCGACGAGCTGGCGGCGTCGGACGTGCCCGCGTACGGGATCTCCACCGGCTTCGGGGCGCTGGCCAACAAGCACATCCCGCTGGAGAAGCGCACGCGGCTGCAGAAGTCCCTGGTGCGCTCCCACGCCGCGGGCACCGGGCCCACCGTGGAGCGGGAGGTGGTGCGGGCGCTGATGTTCCTGCGCGCCAAGACCCTGGCCTCCGGGCACACGGGCATCCGGGTGGAGACCCTGGAGACCATGCTCTCCGTGCTCAACGCGGGCATCACCCCGGTGGTGCACGAGTTCGGCTCGCTGGGCTGCTCGGGTGACCTGGCGCCGCTTGCCCACTGCGCGCTCGTGCTCATGGGTGAGGGCCGCGCCGTCGGACCGGACGGCGCCGAGCGTCCCGTGCCCGAGCTGCTCGCCGAGGCCGGGATCGAGCCCGTGACCCTCGCCGAGAAGGAGGGCCTGGCGCTGATCAACGGCACGGACGGCATGCTGGGCCAGCTCATCATGGCGCTGGCGGACCTGCAGAACCTGCTCACCGCCGCGGACATCACCGCCGCGTTCTCCGTGGAGGGTCTGCTGGGCACGGACCGCGTGTTCGTCCCCGAGCTGCACGAGCCGCTGCGCCCCCACCCGGGCCAGAAGTATGCCGCAGCGAACATGCTCAAGGTGCTGGAGGGCTCCGGCATCGTGGCCTCCCACCGCGTGGGCGACGACCGCGTGCAGGACGCCTACTCCCTGCGCTGCGCTCCCCAGGTGGCGGGCGGCAGCCGGGACACCGCGGCGTACGCCCTCACCGTTGCGCAGCAGGAGCTCGCCGCGGCCGTGGACAACCCCGTGGTCCTGAACGACGGCACCGTGAGCTCCAACGGCAACTTCCACGGCGCGCCCGTGGCCTACGTGCTGGACTTCATGGCCATCCCGATTGCGGACCTGGCGTCCATGTCCGAGCGCCGCACCGACCGCATGCTGGACCCGGCCCGTTCCAACGGCCTGCCCCCGTTCCTCGCGGAGGACCCGGGCACGGACTCCGGGCTGATGATCGCGCAGTACACCCAGGCCGGGCTGGTCTCGGACATGAAGCGCCTGGCCGCGCCGGCCTCCGTGGACTCCATCCCCAGCTCCGCCATGCAGGAGGACCACGTGTCCATGGGCTGGCACGCCGCCCGCAAGCTGCGCCAGGCCGTGCTGAACCTGCGCCGCGTGCTCGCCATCGAGCTGCTCTCCGCCACCCGCGCGATCGCCCTGCGCGCGCCCCTGGAACCGGGCGCGGCGGCGTCGGCGGTCATTGCGGACCTGGACGGCCGCGTGGGCGCGCCCGGCGAGGACCGCTTCATGGCGCCGGAGATCGAGACGGCCGAGGAGTACGTGGCCTCGGGACGCCTGGTGCGCACGGTCGAGTCCGCGGTGGGCCCCCTGAACTGACCGGCACGCGCGGAGGCGGGGCACGACGTCGCCCGCGCGCCTCCCCCGCGCCCGGCCGGTTTGCGTGGGGCGGGGCGCGGCGTCTGAGGAGAGGTTCTGCCCCCGGAAAGTGCGTTTCCGGGGGCAGAACCTCTCCCTGCACGTCGCGCCACCCACCCCGAGCGCTCGGACCTGTCCCCTCCGCGGACCGGGTTGTATCGTGGCTCACACGCGCGAAGGGAGCGTCCATGCCCGTCTACGAGTTCCGGTGCGAGGCCTGCGGGCCGTTCGACGCCCACCACACCATGGCCCAGGTGCCGCGCTCCCAGGCCTGCCCCGCGTGCGGCGCAGACGCGCGACGCGTGTTCTCCGCGGTGGGCCTGTCCCGCGCGAACTCTCCCCGGGCACGGGCGATCGACGACGCCGCCCGCACGGCTGACGTGCCCGACGTCGTCCGCTCCCTGCCCCGCCAGCCCGGCGCCCCCGGTGCGGCTCCTGCCGTGACCCGGGACCCCCGGCACGCGAAGCTGCCGCGGCCCTAGCTTTCCCGCACTGCCGCGCGGGAACCGCCCGCGGGGCTCTCCAGAAAGGTCACGGACCATGCCAGAAGTGATTTTCCCGCTGGACTCCACCAAGCCCTTCACCGAGCAGAAGCTGACCGGCCACAACCGCTGGCACCCCGACATCCCGCCCGTGGCCACGCTCAAGCGCGGGGAGAGCTACCGCATCGACTGCCGCGAGTGGTTCGACGGCGCCATCAAGAACGACGACTCCGCGGACGACATCCGGGACGCCCCACTGAACCGGGTGCACGCGCTGTCCGGGCCGTTCCGCATCGAGGGTGCGGAGCCCGGCGACCTGCTGATCGTGGACATCCTGGACGTGGGTCCCATCCCCCAGGAGGAGGGCCCGCTGGCCGGACAGGGCTGGGGCTACACGGGAATCTTCGCGCAGAAGAACGGCGGCAGCTTCCTGGTGGACCAGTTCCCGGACGCGTACAAGGCGGTGTGGGACTTCCGCGGCGGCGAGTGCACGTCCCGGCACATCCCCGGCGTGAAGTTCACGGGCATGGTCCACCCCGGCCTCATGGGCACTGCGCCGTCCGCGGAGCTGCTGAAGACGTGGAACAAGCGCGAGGGCGACCTGATCGCCACCGAACCGAACCGCGTGCCCCCGCTGGCCTTGCCGCCGGAGCCGGACTCCGCGATCCTCGGCTCGCTGACCGGCGCGGACTTCGACCGCGTGGCCGGCGAGGGCGCCCGCACCGCTCCCCCGCGCGAGAACGGCGGCAACCAGGACATCAAGAACTTCACCAAGGGCTCGCGCGTGTTCTACCCGGTGTACGTGTCCGGGGCGAACCTCTCCATGGGTGACCTGCACTTCTCCCAGGGGGACGGCGAGATCACGTTCTGCGGCGGCATCGAGATGGGCGGTTTCATCGACATCCATGTGGACGTGATCAAGGGCGGCATGGACACCTACGGCGTGAGCGAGAACGCCATCTTCATGCCCGGACGCAACGGTCCCGTGTACTCGGAGTGGCTGGCGTTCTCGGGCACGTCCGTGACGCTCGACGGCGAGCAGCGCTACCTGGACTCGCACCTGTCCTACCAGCGCGCGATCCTGCACGCCATCGACTACCTCGCCAAGTTCGGCTGGTCCAAGGAGCAGGCGTACCTGCTGCTGGGCGCCGCCCCCATCGAGGGCCGCTTCTCCGGGGTGGTGGACATCCCCAACTCGTGCGCCACGGTGTACCTGCCCACCGAGATCTTCGACGTGGACATCCGCCCCTCCGCCAGCGGTCCCACCCAGGTGGACCCGGGCATGGGGGCGCCGCGGGCGATGAACCCGGGCTGATCCCGCCACGGCCCCGCGCGGACGACGCCGCGGGGCCGCCTCTCGCAGGTGAGTGCACTTCCGCCCCAGGAACCGCGGTTTCCAAGGGTGGAAGTGCACTCACATGTCTGACGGGCGGTCCTCTCAATCCCGTGCGGCGGCCGCCAGGTGCTCCTGGATCTCCGCCAGCACCTCGTCCGGGCGCTCCTCCACCATGAAGTGCCCGGTGGGAACCGCCCGGCCGGTGATGCGTGGCAGCCACGGCCGCCACGCCTCCAGCGGGTCCGTCTGGGCACCCACCACGCCGTTGCTGCCCCAGAGCAGCAGGGCGGGGAGGTTGCGAGAGGTGCCGCGGTCGGCGTCGTCGTGCTCCCGGTCCACACCGGCGGCCGCGGCGTAGTCCGCGCACCACGCGGCCACGACGGACGGGTTCTGGGCGGCGGCCTCGTAAGCCGCGAGCGCCTCGGGGTCGAACGTGTTCAGGGAACCGGGAGTGCCACCCAGGCCCCCGAGGGCCGCGTGCAGGAAGGTCAGGGGCTCGGCGCTGATGAGCCGCTGCGGCATGGGTGCCGGCTGGGCCAGGAACAGCCAGTGGTAGTACCGGGTGGCCAGCCAGTCGTCCATGAGCTCCCACACGGTGGGGGTGGGGAGGATGTCCAGCAGCGCCACGGAGCGCACCGCGTCCGGGGAGTCCAGGATCATGCGGTGGGCGGTGCGCGCGCCGCGGTCGTGGGCCACCACGTCGAAACTCTCGTGGCCCAGGTGGCGCATCAGGGCCACCATGTCCGCCGCCATGGCCCGGAAACTGAAGTCCTCGCTGTCCGCGGTGGAGTCGCCGTAGCCGCGCAGGTCCGCGACGACCACGCGATGGTCCCGCGCGAGAGCCGGGCCCAGGCGGTGCCACATGGCGTGGGTCTGCGGGAAGCCGTGCAGCAGCAGGAGCGGCTCCCCCTGCCCGCCGGTCCGCGCGTGAATGGTGGCCCCGGGGACGGAGATGCGGTAGGTCTCGAAGTTCTCGAACATGAGGCCATTGTGCGCCTCCCAGGTGGGGGACCACCCGTGCAGCCGGGCCCGTCAACACACTCGGGGCGCGAAGCCTCCCGACTGCTCCACGAACGGGACTGAGACACCCATGGCCTCAGGCGCACAGCGTCTGAGGAGAAGTTCTACCGCCAAGGAGTGCGTTTTCGGCGGTAGAACCTCTCCCTGCGCGTCGGACCATCCACGGGGCAGCGCCCGCCCCACGCGTGGCGCCCCGCCGCACCCTACTCCCCTTCGAACGGCCATCCGTGTGCGGCGAGCATCGCGCGGATCCGCTCGATCTCCTCGGGCTTAGCCTCGTCCTCCGTGGCACGCTGGATGGCCGCGCGCGCGTCGGCCTCCGAGGGTGCCACCCCCTGGTCCCGGGCGTCCTGGGCCAGCTGATCCGCGATCGCGGCCATGTCCGCGTCGTCCAGCTGGGGGCGGAGCACCGCGAGCACCGGGAGGTAGTCCTGGGTGGGGACCCCGTTGGGGTAGTCAGCCCGCAGCCAGTTCATCACCCGCGCCACGTAGCCGGGCTGACGGGGTGGTTCGTCCTGGCTGGCACCCACCAGGGGCCAGCCGGCGCGCGCGAGCTCCGCGGCGACGTCGTGCTGCTGGGCCTCGGAGGACGTGGCGGGGCCCAGGAGGTCTCCCGCCGGAACGTCCAGCGCCTCGAGCAGGCGCTCGGTGCGGTGCGGGCCCACCGTGCGGGCCAGCAGCTCCGCGAGCGCGGCGTGCTGCTCGGGCGGGACGCACTGCGGGTAGGCGGCCCGAATGTGCTCGAGAGCCGCGTCGAAAGTCATCATCCGAACACCGTGATCCCTAGGTAGTGCTCCAAGCTCTTGCGGGTGATCCAGAGAACCCCGATCAGCACCGCGGCGAGCACGATCGCAAAGCAGAGTACCGCCCCAGCGAGCGCCACGGGGTTCCTGCGGGCCGTGCCGTCGGGGCCGGGGTCCGGGGTGGCGCGGCTCCACAGGGTGATGCCCACGGTGAACAGCGCGGGCAGGCCGGCGCCGAAGCACAGTCCGGCTATGAGCACGGCCAGCGCGGATCTCGCCATCTCGGCAATCATGAGCGGGTGACCTCCTGGGTACCGGAGCGGAGGGAGTCGCCGGGTGCGGGGGTGGTGCCCTCGTCCCAGTCGTCGTTGACGTTGTGGCGGTCCACCTTCTGGTGGCGGGAGCGCATGAAGATCAGGGCGGACGTGACCACCATGAACAGGAAGATGGCCACGGCGCCGGCCAGTCCCCCGATCGCGTGGGCGACCACGAAGCACGCCGCACCCACCACGGCCGCGGCGGGCAGCGTGAGCAGCCAGCCCACCACCATGCGCCCGGCCACGCCCCAGCGCACCGTGGCGCCGGGCTTGCCCACCCCGGATCCGAGGATGGAGCCGGTGGCCACGTGCGTGGTGGACAGCGCCATGCCGAAGTGGCTGGAAGTCAGGATGATGGCCGCCGACGACGCCTCGGCCGCCATCCCCTGCGGCGGCTCGATCTCCACGAGGCCCTTGCCGAGGGTGCGGATCACCCGCCAGCCGCCCAGGTACGTGCCCAGGGCGATGGCCACCGCGCACGAGACGATGATCCACGGGGGCAGGCCGTCGTCCTCGATGCCCTGCACACTCAGGCTGCCGTGCGCGATCAGGGCCAGGGCGATCACGCCCATGGTCTTCTGCGCGTCGCCGGTGCCGTGGGCCAGGGACACCAGCGACGCCGTTCCCACCTGTCCCCAGCGAAACCCCTGGTCCCGGTGGCGGCGGTCCGTCCCGCAGGCGATGAGGTACACGAGCGCGGTTCCCACGGCGGCCACGCACCCGGCGATGAACGGGGCCAGCGCGGCGGGCACCAGGATCTTCTGCACCACTCCGGCCCAGTTCACCCCGGCCACACCCAACGAGGCGAGCCCCGCGCCGATGAGTCCGCCGAACAGGGCGTGCGAGGAGCTGGAGGGCAGCCCGAACAGCCACGTGGCCAGGTTCCACAGGATGCCGCCGATGAGCCCCGAGAAGATGAGGGTCAGTGCGATCGTGGGGTCCAGCCCGGAGACGAGCCCGCCGTCCGGGGTCTGGATGAGCAGCACGTCCTTGGTGACCGTGGTGGCCACCTCCACGGAGAGGAACGCGCCCACCAGGTTCAGCACCGCGGACAGCGTCACGGCCGTGCGGGGCTTGAGCGCTCCGGTGGCGATGGACGTGGCCATGGCGTTGCCGGTGTCGTGGAATCCGTTGGTGAAGTCGAAGGCCAGCGCGGTCACGACCACCAGGCCCAGGATCACCAGTTCAACTGTCATTCCCCCAGGATGATCCCCACCGGGGCTCCGTGCCAAAAACGCGGCCGCACCCGGCCCCGTGGTGTTGGACACCTTGCTGACAACGCACGTACCCGCTACCACCGGCAGCGGGTACGTGCGCGGTTCTCGCGACGGAGCGGCCAGCCCTCGCGCGGGGTTCGTGGTGCCGGTGTGGGCGCCCACCGTGGTCGATCCCGCGGCCGCCCCTCGTGCGCGGGGCTCGTCCCCCCTCCAGGGCGGGGGGTCAGCCCTTGCGGAGGGTGATCTGCCAGCTGGCGTCGCCCTTCTCCACGAAGTCCGTGACCTCGTGCCCGTCCGTGGCCGCCCACTGCGGGATGGCCTCCGTGGCCTGGGTGCAGTCGAAGTCGATCACCAGGTGGTCACCGCTCTGCAGGGTCTTCATCACGTCCTTGGCCTCGATCAGCGGGAACGGGCACACCGCCCCGAGCGAGTCCAGGGCCCAGTAGCCGTCCCCCAGGTCCTTCAGTTTCGACGACGCCGCTGCGCCCGGGTTCCTGACCATGAGCGCCGTGGGTGCCGCGGAGAGTCCCGAGAACACGTCCGCGCCCGAGGTGCGGGGGGCACCCGCGGTGGGAACGGCGTCGTGCGCGGCGGTGTCCGTGGCGAAGGGACGGGCCGTGGGGGCGGCGTCGATGGAGTTGTCGTCCGGTGCGGTGACGTCCACGGTGTGGTCCAGGCTCTCGGCGGTGGAGTAGGTGTCGTCCGCGCCCGTGGCGGGCTGGGCGACGGTGGGCTTGAGCCAGATCTTGGTGGCCGCACCCACGCCGAGCGCGATGAAGAGCAGCGCGATCCAGCCCTGGAACGTGAACAGGCTGGTCTGGACCATGCCGTTGCCCACGGTGCAGCCACCGGCCAGCGCCGCGCCCACGCCCATGAGCAGACCGCCCGCGATGGAGCGGACCGTGGTGGTGGCGTCCGGGACGCGCACGCGGAACTCGCCCGTGACCTTGGCGGCGATGAACGAGCCCACCAGGATGCCGAGGACGAGCATGACGCCCCAGTCGAGCTTGCCGTCCGCGCCGGTGACCAGGAAGTTCAGCAGGTTGGCGGTGGGGGTGGTGATGCCCAGACCGTCGTTGCGGCCGGTCGCGGCGGACAGCGGCCACGCGATGACGCCGATCAGACCCACGAGCGCGCCGGCGGTGTAGACGTGCAGGGGCTTCTTCCAGGCGGGACGGCCGTTCAGCCGCGCGGGCTTCACGGTGTTCTTCTCGCGGTTGAGGAAGTGGCGCACCATCACGCCGGTCACCGCGGCCAGGACGATCACGAACAGCCAGGGGGACACGCCCAAGGCGTCCGGGATGGTGGTGAGCCCGGTGTCCCACTGCTTCATGCCGGAGTTGACGTCCTTAAGCACACCCGTCTTCATGGCGGAGGCGGACAGCGCGTACATGGCCAGCGCGATCCAGGAGCCCACCAGGCCCTCACCCGAGCGGTACCACGTGCCGGAGGCGCAGCCGCCGGCCAGGATGATGCCCACCCCGAACATGAACCCGCCCACGACCACCGCGAGCGGCATGAACGAGGGGTAGTCCGGGGAGATCACCCCGAGGGTGGTGAGCGCAGCGAGCCCCACGGCGTGCACGGTGATCACCACGAGCAACGCCGTGAACGTGCGCCACGAGCGCTGCAGGAAGACGTCCCGCAGCATGCCCGTCACGCAGAAGCGGCCGCGCTGCATCACCACGCCCAGCAGGGCGCCGAGGACGAGTCCGGTGAGGATCATGAGTGTGTCCCTGTTTCTCGCGCCCTCCCCCGGCGCGGTGAGCGTCAAATATTGAAGAGGTAACCATGTGGGGAGTGCCTGTCATTCAACTCCCCCCATCGTGGGAGGTCCAGGGAGGTGTCACGGGGCGCAACAGTGGTGGTCGCGATCACTCCCAAGGTGCATGTTTTAGACTGAAGTATGCAGTCCTCCCCCCGCAGCACCCCCCGGGAAGCATTTGGCGCGCATGACGGCGCCGGGTCACCCATCTCTCGGCGCACCCTTGCCAAAGGCGCGGCATGGGCCGCCCCCACCGTTCTTTTTGCCGCACCTGCTCCGGCGGCGGCGGCCTCCGTCCGGGATGTCATTGTGCGGGCTGAGCCGTGTGGCAAGGATTCGCTCCTCGTCAACCGGATCCCTTTTTCGATCACCACGGTCTACGGAGCCACCCTCCCCGCTGGCACCCGGTTCGAATTGAAGTACGGCGGAGGGTCGCGGTCATCACCTACATGGGACGGCGCGCTGGCAGCGAACAGCAACATCACCTGGACACCAGGAAACGACTCCAGCATCACAGGGGGGCGCTGGGGCACCGTCGTGTTCATTCTCAGATCCCCCATGCCCGCCAACACCACGTGGAACCTGGACTTCCACATGGACATCGGCGCGTCAATCACTGACCAAGTGACAAGCTTGACAATGACCAGCTCGTTGCCGGACCAGAACAAAGACACTGGCAATGATTCGGCATCCCACCAGATGTATCGCGGGGGATGCGGGACCTGACGTCTCGGAACAACCCATTGGCCAATCCCGGGTCACGGACGGGCGAACCCGGCCCTTTCCCCGATGAGCGCCGCCGATCTCTCCCCCACCCGCCCCACCGACATCGGCACCTGCCCGAACACCGACCGCGGGATGGGGTGACGGCACAGCTCCGCCGTGCGCCTCTCGTCCCAGTCCACGTAGACGTACCAGCCGCCGTCATCCCCGGCACGAAGCTCAGCAGCCTCAGCCTCCACACCGCCCACCTCGAACGCCGTGCGCCGCACCGTGCCCACCGCGCACAGCTCCTGCCGCTTGGACAGGTACGCCCAGATCACGTCCCCCGCCTTCATGGTGCGGAAGCCCGTGCGCAGGCACCAGCGGTCGATGGGCTGCGAGCGCCCGATCGCCTCCCACACCTCCGTGGCGTCTTCACGGGTGCGCCAGTCCGCGGGCATGTGCTCCGCATGGGCGGCGGGGTTGATGGGCAGGAACCAGTGGACGTCCTCGCTCATCCGCGCCCCACCCACGAGTCCGCGGACCCGTCCGCCAGCAGCGCGTCGTACCCCTCCCGGAACGTGGGGTACCGCCACTCCTCGCGGGGCACCAGGGCGTGCACCAGCTCACCGTCCACGATCTTGCCGAGCGGCCCCTCCCCCGGCCCGGAGTCGTCCGGCGGCACGGGCACACCCAGCCGGTGCGCGAGGTGCGCGGCCACGTCACCCAGCCGTGCGGCGTCGTGGTCCACGGCGTGCAGCAGCCGCGGGAGCCGGGCCGGTGCCGACGACGCCGCCGCACCGCCTCCCCCCGCGACCGTCCCGCTCCGCGAGGCTCCCGTTCGCTGACCCGCCGCGTCGCCGACTCCGCCGGGCATCCCCGTCTGCGTGGAATCCTCCCGCTCGCCCGCCACGGTGCCCCGCTCCAGCAGCGTGACCAGAACCGTCACGAGGTCGTCCCGGTGGATGCGGTTGGTCACCCGCCGGTGGGCCAGAGGCGCCCCGCGGCGCACCCGCTCGACCATGGACGTGCGCCCCGGCCCGTAGATGCCCGCGGGCCGCACGATCACGAGGTCCGGAAACAGCTCCGCCGCAAGTTCTTCCGCCGCGAGCAGCACGTGGGCGGTGGGCCGCTGCGGATCGGGCGGGGTGGTCTCGGTGACGCGTTCGCCGTCACCGCCGCCCAGCACGCCCGTGGAGGACACCAGGACCACGAGCGGCTCCTGCTTCCCGAGCGCACGCCGCAACCCCCGCAGGCCGCCCAGGTAGGTGTGCTCGTACCCGGCGACGTCGTGGCCGTCCGCCGTGAGGGTGACCACCACGGCGTCCACGTCCGGAAGGCGCGTCTCGCCGGGGTCCGTGAGATCCAGGGACACCCCTGCCAGCGGCGCGGGCAGCCGGTCCGCATGCCGCCGCACACCGGTGGCCGACCACCCCCGATCGCTCAGTCGCAGCCCCAGCGCGGTTCCCACGTCCCCGCAGCCGGCCAGCAGAACACGCCGTGATTCGGTGTCAGTCATGCCTCCACCCTGCCACGCAGCTCCTGCCGATCACACAGCAGGAGATCGAACAAACTTTCGTCACCCCCCTTACCATCGCCGCTGAAGCGGACTACGCTGGGAACTCCGAAGCCCCGCATCACCTCGTCGGCCCTCCGGGCCTGAACGGAGATCGCACCATGATCATGAAGACTCTGCACGACGCCGGCATCCGCTCCGAGTACGCCTACGCCGCGGGCATGGGCTCCATCGGCCTCGCCTTCGTGTCCTGGGGACTCTCGCGCTTCAAGAGCGACGACTCCAAGGCCCAGTCGGACCGCTGGGGCATCTTCGTGGGCCACTGGGCCCCCACCTTCATGAGCGTGGGTCTGGCCCTGTCCCAGTACGAGCAGACCCTCGCGGACAAGAAGAAGTAGCCACCGGCCCCGCAGCCACTCGGCGCAGAAGAACCGCCCCGCACCATCACGGTGCGGGGCGGTTCGGCTGTCAGCGGCTGCCGGGTGCGACGCTCAGTGCCCGTAGCCCTGGGACTGCTCCTCCGTGCCGGCCTGCTCCTCGAAGAACTCCTGCTGCTCCTGGGTGTCCGCCTGCTCGGCGGCCTTCTGGCGCTGCTCGTCGGTGTCCACCTGGCTGACCGACTCGGTGTTCTCGTCCTGCGGGTCCTTGCCCATGGCTGCGCTCCTTCACGGTTGCGTGGTGCGCCGCCCCGAACCCTGCAGCTCGGACGACGGCGCCGTGCCCCCGAGCATCCTCAGCTCACCGGGGCGTGTCAACGGGGTTCAACGATGGCACCCACTCGTCACCCGGCAGCCGCGAGCGCGTGCTGCACCCACGCCGTCACGGGCCCTGGAGCCCACCGCCCCACGCCCC
>NZ_JASDCY010000056.1:0-18639 GCF_030407675.1 Kocuria sp. APC 4018
CCCCACACGCATCGCGGTGGACACCGCCACGGGCGTGTGCGTCTACTCGCACGTGCTCCGGGGCCCGTATGCGGGGCAGGGCCACAGGCTCGTGATCGAGGCGGTGGACGAGTACATGCTGGACGACCTCTTCACCCGCCAGGACTTCGACCTTACGGACGTCTCCCGCCACGTGCCCTGGCCCGTGGCCGCCCCGTAGCCGCACTGCAACGGGCAGTCCCACACTCGGCACCGCGGCCGTGGGGGACGCCGAGGATAAGCGGCTCCCCTCCCACCGGACCGGGCGGCGTCGCCCCCCGCCCGACGACGCCGCGGCCGTCCGTGCACGGGGCGCGTCACACGTCGTGACGCTCCAGGACGTCCGTGACGAGCGCGGCAATGGGCGAGCGCTCCGACCGGGTGAGGGTCACGTGGCCGAACAGCTCGTGGCCCTTGAGCGCCTCGACCACGGCCATGATGCCGTCGTGGCGGCCCACCCGCAGGTTGTCCCGCTGGGCGACGTCGTGCGTGAGCACCACCTTCGAGTTCTGCCCGATCCGTGACAGCGCCGTGAGCAGCACGTTGCGTTCGAGGGACTGCGCCTCGTCCACGATCACCCACGCGTCGTGCAGCGAGCGCCCACGGATGTGGGTCAGAGGCAGCACCTCGAGCATGCCGCGCGCCACGACGTCGTCCACCACGGCCGGGGAGACCACGGCGGAGAGGGTGTCGAAGACCGCCTGGCCCCACGGGTTCATCTTCTCCTCCTCGGTGCCCGGCAGGTAGCCGAGGTCCTGGCCGCCCACCGCGTAGAGCGGGCGGAAGACCATGATGCGGCGGTGCTCGCGGCGTTCCAGCACGGTCTCGAGCCCGGCGCACAGCGCGAGCGCGGACTTTCCCGTGCCCGCGCGCCCGCCCAGGGACACGATCCCCACGGAGGGGTCCAGCAGCAGGTCGATCGCCAGTCGCTGCTCTGCGGAACGGCCCTGCACGCCGAAGACGTCCTTGTCCGCGGCCACCACCCGCGCCTGCCCGTCGCGCTGCACTCGGGCCAGCGCGCTGCCCGCGGAGGAGCGCACCACGAGGCCGGTATTCACGGGCAGTTTACGGGCCCCCGGCACCTCCGCGTGCCCGTCCAGGTAGAGCCCGGAGACGACGTCGTCCGGGACGTCCAGCTGGGCCACCCCCGTGTACTCGTCGTCCCCGCCCAGCCACTCGGCACGGTACTCGTCCGCAGCCAGACCCAGGGCGGAGGCCTTGACGCGCATCGGGAGGTCCTTGGAGACCACGCACACGTCGTGACCCTCCTGCGCGAGGTTCGCGGCCACCGAGAGGATGCGGGAGTCGTTGTCCTTGAGCCGGAAGCTCTGGGGCAGCACCGTGTCCGCCACGTGGTTGAGCTCCACGGCCAGGCACCCACCACCCGGGAGCCCCACCGGGCGGTCCAGCCCGCCGTGGGTCACGCGGAGGTCGTCGAGCAGCCGCAGCGCCTTGCGCGCGAAGTAGCCCAGATCCGGGTCGTGACGCTTGGCCTCGAGCTCGGTGATCACCACCATGGGCACCACCACACGGTGCTCCGCGAAGCGCAGCAGGGCCCGCGGATCCGAGAGCAGCACGGAGGTGTCGATCACGTAGCTGCGCACCGCGCGGGCGGTGTCCGCGGGCTGCGCTGCTCCGGCCAGGCCGCTCGGGTCCACCGGGGAACCGGAAATCCCGGCGGAAGGCACGATCCCCACGGGGGCGTCCTGGCCGGGGAGTCCTGCGGAACGAACGGGTGCCACGGAGGTGTCGCTGCTCATGGGGGCCTTTCCACGCGGGTTCGGGCCGGCACGTGCCGGGTGGTTCCACGCTAGGAGCGGAGAGGAAGGGCGCCCCGGCCCCGCGGTGAACGCGGCGTGAACATCCGCCGTGGAAACGGCACCGCCCGGCATCCCCGTGGGAACCAGGGTGAACGCCCGTGCCCGGTGACCGCACCCACGGATCGGTGAACGCCTCCGCGGGCCGGAACGGTGCGCCGCCCGTCAGCCCCCGAAGCGGCGCTGGCGGCGGGCGTAGTCCCGCAGCGCCCGCAGGAAGTCCACGCGGCGGAAGTCCGGCCACAGGGCCTCGCAGAAGTAGAACTCGCTGTAGGCGGACTGCCACATCAGGAAGCCCGAGAGCCGCTGCTCGCCGGAGGTGCGGATCAAGAGGTCCGGGTCCGGCTGCCCCCGCGTGTAGAGGTGGTCGGAGATGTGCTCCACGCTCAGCGACTCGGCCATCCCCGTGAGGGACTCCCCCCGGGCGGCGGCATCCGCGAGGACCTCGCGCACCGCGTCCACGATCTCCTGGCGCCCGCCGTAGCCCACCGCGATGTTGAGGTGCGGCCCGGGGTTGTCGGCGGTCCTGCGGGCGCTGCACTCGAGCTGCTCCTGCAGCGCGGCAGGCAGCGTGGACAGCGCGCCCACCGGCTGGATGCGGCAGATGCCCTCGTCCTGCAGCTCGCACATGAGCTGGGTGATGATGTCCAGCAGCGCCTCGAGCTCCTCGGGCGGGCGGTTGAGGTTCTCCGTGGAGAGGATGTAGAGGGTGACCACCTGGACGTCGAGCTCGTGGCACCAGCGCAGGAACTCCACGATCTTGCGCGCCCCGGCCCGGTGGCCCTCCTCCGTGGTGGCCCCGAACTGCTTGGCCCAGCGTCGGTTGCCGTCCACCAGCACACCCACGTGGTGGGGCAGCTCCTCGGGTGCGAGGGTGCGGGCCAGGCGGTGCTCGTAGAAGGAGTACAGCACTCGGGGGAGCTTCACGGCGTTCCTACCCCCTGCTTCGCGTCGGCCTGCGTGGTTCCACACGTTCTAAACTACCCGTAGGTCAAGCGCAGTCCAGCAGCGCCCCACCGCCCCGGCGCAGTCCGGGCCGTCCTGGAAGGCAGTGGTACCCAGCATGCGAGAAGATCGTGCGGCCCAGACCCCCGCACCCCCCACCGTGGTCCGACACACCCGCCACGGCGAGCTCACGGTGGAGAAGAAGCCCGCCTGGCGCGGGTGGATCCACGCGGGCTTCAGCCCGTTCGCGATCGCCATGGGGGTCGTGGCCATCGTGGTGGCACCCACGCTGCAGCTGCGCCTGGCGTGCCTGGTCTACACGATCACTGCCGTGATGCTGTTCGGGACCTCTGCCATCTACCACCGCTTCTACTGGGGCGCCCGGATGAACGCGGTGCTGCGCAGACTGGACCACTCCAACATCGCCCTGATCATCGCCGGGACCTACACCCCGCTGGCCGTGAGCTTCCTGCCCGGCGGACCGGCCACCGTGCTGCTCGCCGTGATCTGGTCCATCGGCGCGCTGCTCGTGCTCTTCCGGGTGTTCTGGCTGGGTGCGCCCCGGTGGCTGTACACCCCGCTCTACGTGGTCATGGGGTGCATCGCCCTGCTGTACCTGCCCGCGTTCTTCGCGGTGAACGTCCCGGCCACGGTGCTGCTGATCTGCGGCGGCGCCGCGTACATCGCCGGTGCCGTCTGCTACGCCACCAAGTGGCCGCGGCTGCGCCCCGCAACTTTCAGCTTCCACGAGGTCTTCCACGCGTGCACGATCGTGGGCTTCGTGTGCCACTACATCTCGATCATGCTCGCCATGTTCGCGTCCTGAACCGAGCACCGCTCAGAGCCGGCGCAGCAGCTCCTCGACCGAGTGCACGGGCAGCTCGCACCGCCCGTCCCGGCACCGCCACACGGTGAACCGAGCGCTGGTGTCCGACGGCGTGCCGTACGGCGCCACACGGGACTCCAGGACGAGGGTGTCCAGCACGCGGGCGGCGCCCACGCCTTCCAGCAGCTCGCGCCACTGCTCCGGGGAGGCGTCCGCCACTTGCAGCAGCTGCGGCGGCTCCTGCCCCGCCAGCACCGCGGAGACCATCCCACCGGCGGCCGTGGGTGCCTTGAGCACCACACCCGTGGCCGCCGCCGTCACCGCGGCCACCACGTCCCCGCTCTCGCGCCCGCCCACCTCGGGCCGGGACAGCTCCGAGAGCCACCGGCCGAGCACGGCGGCACTGGACGCGGCGACGTCGTCGAACGGCTCGGCGCGCCCCGTGGCACCGGCCGCCGCGAGCGTGTCGTCCAGCTCTGCGGTCTCGAGCACGCGGTCGTCCCGCACGAAGCGGCGGACCGTGGCGTCCGCGATCTCGCAGCTGCGCTCGTACCACGTGGTGTCCCCCGTGGCGCGGTACAGGGCGAGCAGTCCCGCCCCGAAGCACGCGTGGTCCTCGAGCGCGCCCTCGTGGGGGTCCACCGCGCCGCCGCGCGAGGTCCGCGCGAGCGTCCCCCGCTCGGGGTCCCAGTGCCGCTCCCACAGGAACTGCGCCGCCGTGCCCGCCGTCTCCAGCCACTGCGGCCGGTCGAGCAGCACCGCAGCCTCCGCGAGACCCGTGATCATCATGCCGTTCCAGGCCGTGACCACCTTGTCGTCCCGGCGGGGCGACTCGCGCGCCACGCGACGTTCCCACAGTTCGTGCCGCACGCTCTCGTCGAGGATTCCCGTGAGGGCCCCGGCCTCGCCCCAGCTCGCGGTGACGGGCTCGGGGTGCCCCCGGTCCGCTCCGCTCCGGGAGCCCCGGTCGCGCGCAAAGGTGTAGTAGGCGCCCTCCCGCTCGGCGTGCGGCTCATCCGCGGCGGGGGTGCTGTCTGCGTCCAGCGCGGCCGCGAAGGCACCCTCTCGCGTGATCATCTCGCGGTGCAGCCACTTGACGAGGGCTTCGGCGGCCCTGCGGTACCGGGCCGCACGCGCCGGGTCCGTGCCGTCGCGTTCCAGCAGCTCCACGGTGCGGGCGAGCACGCGCAGCAGCTGGGCGTTGTCGTAGAGCATCTTCTCGAAGTGCGGCAGGGACCAGTCCGGGGTCACCGAGTAGCGGAAGAAGCCGCCGCCCACGTGGTCCTGCAGAGCACCGCGCACGATCGCGTCCAGGATGGCGCACAGCAGCTCACGCGCGGACCGTCGGCGCTGCTCGGCGGCCGCGTGCGCGGATCCGGTCGACCCGTTCTCGGGGCCGCTGCGGCCGGAGCCGTCACGACCGGTGGCGGAGCCCTCGACAACCGGCGCGTCCGCCGCCTCGTCGGCGCGCGAGTCGGCGCCGGGCTGCCTGTGCGCGTCAGCCGAGCCGGGTCCTGCCGTCTCCGGCGAGGGCCCCCGGGCTACTCGCGCCAGGGCGTCGAGCACCGGGGACGGCGGGAACTTGGCGCCCGTGCCGAACCCCTCGTGGGCGGCGTCGCGCGCCACCTCCAGGCCGTCGAGCCACGCGCCCACGAGCCGTCCCGCGGCGTCGTCCGTCTCCTCGCCGGATGGCACGACGACGGCGGGCCCCGCCTCCGCGAGCATCCGCTCCACGAGTTCGGGGTGCCGGGACAGTGCCTCGGTGACCTGGTCCGCGCCCCGCAGCACCTCCTGGCGGCGCTCGGTCCACGCCTCGGTGACGGCGACGAGCACCTGCCGGAAGGACGGTCGCCCCTGGACTGGGCGCGGCGGGAAGTAGGTCCCGGCGTGGAACGCGCGACCCTCCGGCGTGAGGAAGACCGTCATGGGCCACCCGCCCTGGCCCGTGAGCAGCTGGGTGGCCGCCATGTAGGTCGAGTCCACGTCCGGACGCTGCTCCCGGTCCACCTTGACGGCCACGAAGTGCTCATTGACCAGGCGGCCGATCTCCGGGTCCTCGAAGGACTCGTGGGCCATCACGTGGCACCAGTGGCAGGCCGCGTAGCCCACGGACAGCAGCACGGGGATGTCGCGCTCCCGGGCCTCGGCGAAGGCCTCCGGGGAGAACTCCCACCAGTCCACGGGGTTCTCGGCGTGCTGCAGCAGGTACGGGCTGGTGGCGTGCGCCAGACGGTTCGTCATGGCACCACCGTCTCACAGCACCCCGTTATCCCGCCCACCCGGCGGGGTGGCCGGAGCGCGGAACGCTCCCGCGCCAATGCTCGCGGTACGGACGGCGCGCTGCGCGGTCGGTACCGCCCGGACGTCAGGAGCGGGGCTGCTCCGAACCGTCGACGGTGTCCGGGCGGGCGGCATCGCCGTCGCCGCGGTGGGGGCGGGCGACGTCGTGTGGATGGCCGCTCGCCGACCGCGCCCCGGTCGACCCGTCCCCAGCGGACGCCGTCCGCTCCGCACCACCGTGGCGGGAGGCGAGGTGCACCGCTGCCGGAGCCGCCCCCTGGGCCTGCTCCTCCTGCGCAGCGCGCTGCTCGGCGTACTGCGCGCGGTAGCGCAGCCTGCGGTTGCGGCGGTTGAAGTCGATCACGAGCAGAACCACCGCGGCGGTCAGCACGAACGTCATGAGGAAGCCCACGAGCCCGGGCGAGACCTGGCTGGGATCCAGACCCGGCTTCAGGGTGGTGTCGGGGCTCGGAGCGGGGGTCGCGGCGGTCAGAACGGTCAGCAGCGTGGGCACGGCGGCACTCACTTCCCTGGGGTCGTGGTCGGGTCGATCCCGGCGAAGAGATCCGTCTCCGGCAGGCTGGTCTCCACCCGGGACTCCGCGAGGGTGTAGTCCTCCCAGGGCCACACCTCCGCCTGGGTCTCGGCGGAGACCGCGAAGAACATGCCGCGGGGATCCACCTGGGTGCGGTGGCTGCTCAGCGCGCGGTCCCGGGCGGGGAACTGCTCCGGGCAGCGCACCTGCGTGGTGGTCTCGTGCCGGGGCACGGGCGGCTGGTGGCCCTCGGGATCGGACTCCTGCATCGCGGCGATGCGCTGCGCGTACGGGGACGTCAGCCCCCGGGCCTCCAGGGCCTCGTGCAGGGCCAGGAAGCGCTCCGGGTTGAACGCGCGGTCGTAGTACAGCTTGGCCGGCGTCCAGGGATCCCCCGTTCCCGGGTACGCCGCGGGGTCTCCTGCGCGCAGGTACGCCTCCATGGAGACCTTGTGCGTCTGGATGTGGTCCGGGTGGGGGTACCCGCCGTTCTCGTCGTAGCTCAGGATCACGTGCGGGCGGAACTCACGAACCAGCTGCACCAGCGGCGCGGCCGCGCGCTGCAGGGGCTGGAGGGCGAAGCAGCCCCACGGCAGCGGGGGCAGGGGATCGCCCTCCGGCAGCCCGGAGTCCACGAACCCGATCCAGCGGTGCTCGACTCCCAGAGCGGACACGGCCGAGGCCATCTCGTGGCGGCGCAGACCCGGCAGGTCCCGCTCGGCCCGGACGTCGCCCTCCATCTCGGCGTTGAGGATCGAACCGCGCTCACCACCGGTGCACGTGGCCACCATGACGCGGGCGCCGAGCCCGGCGTAGTGGGCCATGGTCGCCGCGCCCTTGCTGGACTCGTCGTCCGGGTGGGCGTGGATGGCCAACAAACGAAGCTGCGAATAGTCCGTCACCGAACGGATGCCTCCAAGACGTCGAAGCGAAAATGACAACCCCCGGTATCCTACGCCGATCACGCCGCCCGAACCCGCCGGACGGTGGCCCGTCCGCCCAGTGCGCACCCATTCCCGCTGGGTACAGTGGAGGCCATGAGTTCCGCGACCTCCCAGCCCTCCGACGCCCGGCGCACGCCGGAGGAGCCCGCCACGGAGCGGGTGCTCTCCCAGCGCTACGGATCGGGCCACCGCACCGTGGCGGGCACGCCCCGCCGCGGCCCCGGGGCAAGGGGCTGGATCCTCATTGCGGTGGCGGCCACCCTGGTGGCGGCACTGTTCGTCACGTGGATCGTGCGGGGCGAGTCCCAGCAGCCCGTGGCCAAGGACGTCAGCTTCAAGATCATGGACGCCGGGCAGGTCTACGCGGACTTCGACCTCACCAAGGACCCGGACCAGACCGTCACGTGCGCCGTGCAGGCGCTGAACGAGCAGTACGCCGTGGTGGGGTGGAACGAGGTCACGATCGGCCACGTCCCCGAGGACGAGCTCAACGGCCGCACCAGCACCCACCGGGTGCCCGTGCGCACCACCAACCTGGCCAACACCGCGGGCGTGGACTCCTGCTGGAACACCTCCGGCTGACGCACCGAGTGCCCCGCGTCACTTTGGGGTGCGGGCGCAGCGTCCTCTACACTTGCCCGAAGACCACATCCCCGACCCGGAAGCGCTGGGCCACACGGCTCGCCCCGGGGCGGGGTTTTTCACACGTGACCGTCAGGGCGACGGACACCGGAGAACGGAGGCACAGTGCCTGCACAAGAGGGAGCCTGGCTCACCCAGGAAGCGTACGACCGGCTCAAGAAGGAGCTCGACTACATCGCCGGGCCCTACCGCCAGGAGATCGTGGACCGGATCGAACAGGCGCGCTCCGAGGGAGACCTCAAGGAGAACGGCGGCTACCACGCCGCCCGTGAGGAGCAGGGCAAGAACGAGGGCCGCATCGTGCAGCTGACCCAGCTGCTCGAGAACGCCCAGGTGGGCGAGGCCCCCGCAGACGACGGCATCATCGAGGCCGGGATGGTCGTGACCGCCGAGATCGCCGGGGACGAGATGACCTTCCTCATGGGATCCCGCGAGGTCGCCGAGGACCTCACCGGCGGCGAGGACCTGGAGGTCTTCTCCGAGCGCTCCCCCATGGGTGCCGCGATCAACGGCCACAAGGTGGGTGAGACCGTGAGCTACCAGGCCCCCAACGGCAAGGACATCACGGTGAAGATCCTCAAGGCCAAGCCCTTCAGCCGCTGAGCCACCCCGACCCCTCCGCGGGTCCCCGGAGGCCACCTCGCCACGGCGGGGTGGCCTTTCGCGTACCCGGGTGGTGCCGCCGCCCACCACGCCCCGGTTCACACGGTTCCCGCAGGCGCGCCCCGTAGGATCGTGCCATCACCTGTCACGTCCCCGAGAGGAGCCCGACCGTGGTCACCCACTGGAATCGCAGCCCGGCACCCTGGACCACGCCGTTGATCGTCCTCACGGCGCTGCTGGCCGTGGCGGCAATCGTCGTCCACGTCCTGGGCCAGGGCAATCCCTCGCTCAACGCCACGGGCGGTCTGCGCAACATCCTCTTCGTGGCCACGTTCGCGTCCGCGCTGCTCACGTTCTTCACCGCGCGGGGGCGACGCCGCTAGCGCTCCCCCACCGGGCGCGTCAGTGCACGATGACCGGGTGGTACCCGTGCGTCTCGAGGGCCGCGATCACCTGGTCGCAGTGCGCGTGTCCCTTGGTCTCCATGTCGATGGTGATGGACACGTCCCCCATGGACAGTGATCCCCCGATCCGCGTGTGGTTCACACCGGTGACGTTGGCATCCATGTCCGCGATGATCTTGGAGATCTGGGCGAGCTCGCCGGGGCGGTCCGTGAGCATCATCTTGATGGTCATGTAGCGTCCGGCCGCGGACAGTCCGCGCTGGATCACCTTGAGCATGAGCATGGGGTCGATGTTGCCCCCGGAGAGCAGCACCACGGTGGTTCCGAGCTCTGGGTGGGTCCGCTTCAGCTCGCCCTCGAGGATGGCCGCCACGCCCACGGCACCGGCCGGCTCCACCACCATCTTGTTGCGCTCGAGCATGAAGATCAGGGCCTGGGAGAGGGAGTCCTCGGACACCGTGACCACGTCGTCCGCGAGCTCCCGGATGATCCGGAACGGCAACTGGCCGGGGCGACCCACCGCGATGCCGTCCGCGATCGTGGACACCTTGGACAGTGTCACGATCGCGTCTCCCGCGAGGGACGGCGGATAGGCCGCGGCGTTCTCCGCCTGGACCCCGATCACCCGGATGTCCCTCCCCTGCTGCTCGGCCTTCGCCTTGACGGCCACGGACAGCCCGGCCAGCAGGCCACCGCCCCCCACCCCGGCGATCACCGTGTCCACCGTGGGCAGCTGGTCCAGGATCTCCAGCCCGATGGTGCCCTGTCCGGCGATGATGTCCACGTGGTCGAACGGGTGGACGAACACCGCACCGGTCTCGTCCGCGAAGCGCTGCGCCTCCGCGAGGGCCTCGTCCACGGAGGAGCCGTGCAGGACCACCTCCGCGCCGTGGTCCTGCGTGGCCGCGATCTTGGGCAGGGCCGCTCCGCGGGGCATGTAGATCCGTGCGGTGATCCCCAGTTTTGCCGCGGCGAGCGCCACTCCCTGCGCGTGGTTGCCCGCCGACGCCGCCACCACACCCCTGCGCTTCTCGTCCTCGCTGAGCTGCGCCATGCGCACGTAGGCGCCCCGCGCCTTGAACGAGCCCGCGCGCTGCAGGTTCTCGCACTTGAGGTACACCTCGGAGCCCAGCATGCGCGACAGGGCGCGGGAGTGGGCCAGCGGGGTGCGCTCGATGATGCCGTCCAGCAGCTGCGCGGCGTCGTGGACGTCCGTGGCGGAAACGGGCAGTGCATTGTGGCCCACAGGGAATTCCTTCGTCGTTGCCGGGTCGTGAGGCCTGCCGCTCCCCGCGCACGGCCGGATCGCGGCGGGCGGCGTGGTGGAGGAACGCAGAACGCGGCGCCCGCAGATGGGGACGCCGCGTTCCATGCTATGGCACCGGTGCGTCAGCGCAGCGGCTGGTCCTCACCCGGAGAACGCTGCTCGATGCTCGCGTTGTGCTCGGTCTCCTTCTTGTGCTTCTCCTCGCGCTTGCGCTCCTCGCTCTCGCGCTCACGGTGGCGCTTGCCGCGGAACCGCTGCAGCTGCGCCATGATCTGCTCGCTGGAGAGGTTCTTCTTCTTGGCGGCCTTCTTGATCTCACGCGGGTACAGGAACGGCTCCCACGCGATCTCGTCGTCGTGCTCCCACGCCCGGCCGGCCAGGTAGCGGATGATCGTGTTGAGGATGGCCATCAGCGGCACGGCGAACAGGGCGCCGATGATCCCGAAGAGCACGCTTCCGGCGGCCACCGCCAGGAAGACCGCCACGGGGTGCAGCGAGACCGCCTTGCCCATCACCAGGGGCTGCAGGATGTTGGACTCGATCTGCTGCACGGCCAGGACCACCAGCAGCATGGCCAGTGCAATGCCGGGGCTGACCGCCACGAGCGCCACCAGGACCGCCACGGCTCCGGTCAGCACCGCACCCACGATGGGGATGAACGACGCCAGGAACACCAGGACGCCGATCGGCAGCGCCAGGGGCACGTGCAGCAGGAACGCTCCGAGGCCGATGCCCACGGCGTCCACGAAGGCCACGAAGACCTGGATCCGTACGTACTGCGCCAGGGAGATCCAGCCCTTGCGGCCCGCCCCGTTGACGGCCGGACGGGCCCGACGCGGGAAGAGCTTCACCAGGAAGAGCCAGATGCTCTCCCCGTCCATGAGGAAGAACAGCAGCACGAACAGCGCGATGACGGTGCCGGTCACGATGTTGCTCGCGGTGGAGCCGAACGTCATGGCCCCGGAGAGGATCGCGTCCGAGTTGGCCTGCAGGATGCTGCCGAGCTCCGAGAACCACTGGTTGATGGTGTCGGTGGAGATGTTCAGGCGGCTGTCCTCGAGCATGCCCATGAGCTGCTGGAAGCCCGCCACCACGTTGCTGGAAAGCTGCGCGAAGCCCACGATGATCTGCTGACCCGCGAGCGTCAGCAGCCCCAGGACCAGGAGGATCAGGCCCAGCTCCACCGTGATGGCCGCGAGCGCCGCCGGGATCCCCTTGGAGCGCAGCCACCGCACGGCGGGTGACAGCAGCCCGGCGGCCAGCGCCGCCAGCAGAACCGGGATCAGGACGGTGGTCACGTGGCTCAGCAGCCAGCCGATCACACCCACCCCGGCGATGATCAGCAGGACGCGCCAGGACCACGCCGCGGCGATCCGAACGGGCGTGGTGACCATGGTCTCGGCATCGGCGATGGGCACGGGATTCGACTGGGGGACGTCTGAGGCGCGGCCCGGGGGTGAGCCCGCGTGCGACGTCGGAACACTGGATGACATGCGCACTATCATCGCACCATTGCGCGCGCCCCAGATACACGCGAACGAGAACCGAGGATGACAAGATGGCTGTCATGTCCACCACACTGCTGCGTGTCCTGGCCCAGCGCCGCCCCGCGAGTCTGCTCACCCAGGAGAGTCCCCGGCCCGAGGACCTGGAGGCCGTGCTGAGGGCCGCGGCCGGCGCCAAGTACGACGACCGCCCCACGGGGTGGCGGGTGGCCGTGACCAACCGCAGGTCGGCCTCCCTGCTGGCCGCCGCGATGGCCGGGCTCACCTCGGTGCCCAACCTCACCGGCCCGGTGCCCCGGTTGAAGGGCAAGAAGATCCGCGTGCTCGCCGCCTACCGCGGCAGCCTGCAGTGGGCGTCCCGGGGCGGGGTGGCCCTGGCGCTGATCTTCCGGCACCATCCCGAGCTCCCGGAGTCCAAGAAGGACCAGCGGGGTCAGGTCCACGCGGCACGCGGTGTGCTGGAAGCCGCGTTCTACGCGCAGGGCTGGGCCACCATGTGGTCCCAGCGTGAACCCTTCGACCGCGAGCTGATCCGTGACTTCTACTCGCTGGACGAGCACGAGGAGGTGCTCGGCTGGCTGTTCGTGGGCCGCGCGGCATCCGACAGCGTGCCGGCCAGGGCCATCAACCTGCCGCCCCGCGAGCTGGAGATCAGCTGGATCTGAGCCGCCACGGACGGAACCGACGGCAAGACCACGGCGGCCCGGTGCTGGTGTGCACCGGGCCGCCGTGGTCTGTGGTGGCTCAGATCCGCAGCTGCGGCTCCGTGTCCTGTTGCGAGGTCAGTCGCTCATGGAGCGGATGATCGAGAGCACGCGCAGGATCTCCACGTACGCCCAGATCAGGGTCACGGTCAGCCCGAAAGCTGCGGTCCACGCGGCCTTCTGGGGGATCCCGCGGGCGACGCCGTCGCTGATGTTCTCGAAGTCCAGCACGAAGCTGTAGGCCGCCAGCAGGATGGCCACGGCCCCCACCACCAGTCCCAGCGGGATGCCCATGATGGAGACCTCGGAGCGCATGTCGAAGCCGCCGATGAGGCTCGTGCCCAGGTTGACCAGCGCGAAGATGGCGTAGGCCATGAGGGCGACCATGAAGAACTTGGTCACGCGCGGGGACGACCGCAGCACACCGACCTTGTACAGCACCAGGACGGAGACGAACACGGCCAGGGTGCCGATCACTGCCTGCACCACGATCCCCGGGTACGCGGCCTCCATCATCATGGAGAACCCGCCCAGGAACATGCCCTCGGCCAGGGCGTAGAGGATGATGAGCACGGGGCTGGGCTCGCGCTTGAACGAGTTGACCAGACCGAGCACCAGGCCCACCAGGGCGCCGGGGAAGGCCAGGACGGGCATGAACCAGCCCGCCGCCGCACCGGCGATCACGCACGCCAGCACGAGCGAGGTGCGCATCACGACGTCGTCGTAGCTCATGCGTCCCGTCTGCGCGGGACCCGCAGCGGGCGCGTTGTACATCCGCTCGAGCTGCTCGGGTGAGTAGCGGGAATCCTGGTAGGACCCCGGGGTGGTCGCGTTCTTCTTGTCGAAGTCGCGCAGGAGGGGGTTTCCGCCGGCCATGTGACGTCCTTTCGAGGGCGTAGTCGAGCTGTTGCCCCAGGCTATCAGCGGCACCTGCGCGCCACTGCGCGCTTCAGCACAGGATCACCAGGTTCAGGGCCAGCTGCCAGGTCCAGAGCCGCGCGGGCCGGTCGGGACCGGCGGTGGGGTGCCCCCAGTGGGATTCGAACCCACACTGAGCGGATTTTAAGTCCGCTGCCTCTGCCGGTTGGGCTATGGGGGCGGCAACGACGGCGGTGGGGTCGCCTCGAGTGCGACCCCACCGCTGAACGTCCGCTTCCGTGCGGAAAAACCCTAGAGCCGTGCCTTCTCCGAGGGCTGGTCCTTCCCGGCAGCCTGGAGGAACGCGCTGCGGGGCTCCCGCAGGTGGCGCAGAGCGGTGGTGTCGCGGCCGAAGAGCATGTTGATGCCCCACTCCGTGAACACACGAACCTTGCGCTCCACGGTGGGGATCGCGTAGCCGTGGTAGAGCCGGTGCATGGTCCAGGCGGGCAGCCCGCCGAGGTCCACGCCGCGGATGGTGGCCGCACCCTTGTAGAGGCCCAGCCCCGCCACGGAACCGAGGTTCTCGTGGTAGTAGTCCTCCAGCGCCTCGCCCTGGTGGGCCGCCATGATGTTCTTGGCCATGGTGGCGGCCTGACGCACGGCGTGCTGGGCGTTCGGGACGCAGAACCCGCCGGGGCCGGAGCCCGTGAGGTCCGGGACGGCGGCGATGTCGCCGGCGGCCCAGGCACCCTCGAGGGGCCCGTCGTCACCGGTGACCCGCAGGTCCGCGCCCACGCGCACGCGGCCGCGCTCGTCCACCGGGAGGTCGCTGTTCTTGGCGAAGCCGGAGGCCGCCACTCCGGCACACCAGATCAGGGTGTCGGTGGCCACCTCGCCGGCCGGGGACTTGTCGCCCATGTTGATGAGCTTCACGACGTCCCCGTCCACCTCGGAGATGGAGGTGTTGAGGAGGACCTCGATGCCGCGGGCGCGCATCTCGGCGATGACCTTCTCGGCGCGGTCCTTGGAGACCTCGGGCATGATCCGGCCCATGGCCTCCACGAGCACGAAGCGCAGGTCCGAGACGCGCAGGCGGTCGTTGCGCTCCACGGCGGTGCGGGCCATGTCCTCGAGCTCCGCGATGGACTCCGAGCCGGCGTAGCCGCCGCCCACCACGATGAAGGTCAGCGCCTTGCGCTTCTCCTCCTCGCTGTCGGTGAGGGAGGCGACCTCGATGCGCTCGAGCACCCAGTTGCGCACCGACACGGCCTCTTCGATGGTCTTCATGCCGATGGCCTTCTCCGCGAGCCCCGGAATGGGGAACGTGCGGGTGGTGGAGCCACCGGCGATCACGATCTCGTCGTAGGGCAGCTGGAACTCCGGGCCCTCGTCGATCCCGCGCACGGTGACCGTGTGCGAGGCGTGGTCGATGTGCTCCACGCGGCCACCGACCAGCTCGCAGTCACCGAGGTGCTGGCGGTGGGAGATGACGGCGGAACGAGCGTCGATGTTGCCCGCCGCGACCTCCGGCAGGAACGGGAGGTAGGTCATGTACGGGTTGGGGTCCACCACCGTGACCACGCCGCCCGACTCCTTGATGCGAGTCTGCAGCTTCTGGGCGAGGGTGAAGCCGACGTAGCCGCCACCCACGATGAGAAGGCGCGGTCGGTCCTTAGCAAGTTGATTGAAAGCCATGCCCCCGAGTTTACCCACGGTACCGGGCTTTCGCTGGCGGTGTGACGGTCGGGAAGTGTGCTGATCGTGAAATCAGCGGGAGAGCCGGCGGATGTGCAGGACGGCGGCCACGGTCAGAGCGGTCACCACCAGCCCGAAGGACGCGAGCACCACGACCGGCAGCGCCCCGGTCTCGTTGAGCGGTGCCTGTGCGACCGGCGGGGTGGCCTCCTGGGTGACCTGCCGGGCGTCCCCGTCCGTGGTGCCGGAGGTGGCCGTGGGTGCGGCAGAGCCGCTGCGCGGACGGTTCTGGTCGATCCAGTGCCGCACGCTGCCCATGGGGTTCTCGTCCGGGGTCTCGACGTCGTCGAGCACGGCCGCGCGCACGTCCAGCACCCCGTAGCCGTAGATCGGGTCCTTGCCCTTCTCCCCCGCGTCGTGCGCGGTCTTCACGATGCGCTGCGTGACCTGCTCGGCCGTGAGCTCCGGGTGCTGCTCCATGACCAGGGCCGCCGTTCCCGCCACGAGGGGTGCGGTGGCGGAGGTGCCGGACCACTGCGCGTAGCCGTCACCGGGCATCGCGCCCACCATGTCCTCACTGGGACCGGCCACGGCGATCGAGATGCCCTGGGAGGACGAGTCCCAGCTGGCCCTGCCCGAACGGTCCACGCCCCCCACGGACACCACGCCCGGGATGGTGGCCGGTGCGCCCACCTGGTTCAGTCCGGAGCCCCTGTTGCCCGCCGCGGCGACCACCAGCACGTCCTTCTCCTCCGCGTACGCGAACGCGGAGTCCCAGGACTGCGGCCAGGAGGTGGAGTCGGAGCCCACGGACATGTTGATCACGTCCGCGCCGTGGTCCACGGCCCACCGGACGGCCTCGGGGATCTGCTCGTTGACGTCCTTGACACCGGGCTGCTCGTTGCCGAGCCACAGGGAGACCGGCAGAATCTCCGCGTCCGGAGCCACCCCGAGGATTCCCTCCTGGTGGCCCGGGCCGTTCTCGTTCGGGGCCCCGTGACCGCGTCCGGCCGCGAGGGACGAGACGAGGGTTCCGTGCTCGGGCTCGGCCCCGAGACCCTTCTGGCCGTCGGGCTGGCCGGCGCCGGACGCGTCCGCACCCGGCAGCACGCCGCCGGCGAGGTCCTGGTGGCCACCGTCCACACCCGTGTCGATCACCGCGATCTTCACGCCCTTGCCCGTGGACTGCTTCCAGGCGTCGCGCACCCCGTAGTCGTCCAGCCAGTACTCGCTCTGCTGGATGTCCGCCCCGTCCACCGGGGGCTTGCCACCGGCGGGCGGGGGCTGCACCGGGGTCTCCACCGGGACGGACGGTGCTGGCGCGGGGACCGCGGGGTCCTGGGCCAGCGCGGGAGCGAGCGTGGCTCCCGAGAGCAGCAGCGCCGCCGCCGACCCCGCGAGCGCGCGGCGCGTTCTCGATCGACCGGTCATGTCCGTCGTGTCTCCTCGTGTGTCCCGCCGTCCGTGCCGCGGGTGGTCCCGGCGGTGCCGGGTGTCAGGTGTCGGGTGTCAGGACACCAGCGACAGGCCGATGCCGTCCAGGATGTCGTGCTCGCTCGCGGTCACGGTGTCGACCCGGCCGTCCGTTGCCCGGGCCACCCGCTCGACCACGCGGCGCCACACGAGCGCTCCGGCCCCGATCACGTCCACCCGGCCCTCGTGCATGAAGCCCAGGCGTGCCCGCTGCTTGCGGGTCATGGCGGTGAGCTCCCGGCACGCGCGGTCCACGTCCGCGACGTCCAGCACCGTCCCGTTGATGCGGTCGGGGTCGTAGCGCTTGAGACCCATGGCCATGGCCGTGACGGTGGTGACGGTGCCCGCCACTCCCACCAGGCGGGTGGTCTGCTCCAGGGGGACCGTGCGTGCCACCACGTCCATGGCCTCGTCCACGTCCCGGAGCACGTGGGCCTGCTGCTCCTCGGTGGGAGGGTTGGAGCCCAGGTGGCGCTCCGTCATGCGCACGCACCCCACGTCCACGCTGCGGGCGGCCAGCACCTCGCGGGGGGTGCCCAGCACGCACTCCGTGGAACCGCCGCCCACGTCCACCACGAGCACCCGGTCCGCGGGGTCCAGGCCCGGGGCCGCGTTGAGTGCGCCCCGGAAGGACAGGGCGGCCTCCTCGTCGCCGCTGACGACCTCAGGAACCACGCCCAGCCGGGAGCGGATGCCCGCCACGAACACGTCCCGGTTGCCGGCGTCCCGGGTGGCGGAGGTGGCCACGAAACGCACCCTGTCCGCACCGTGCTCGGTGATCAGGGCGGCGTACTCGTCCACGGCGGCGAACGTGCGCTCGAGAGCGGCCTCGGCGAGCCACCCCGTGGCGTCCACACCCTGACCCAGGCGCACGATGCGCATCTCGCGCACCACGTCCTTCAGGGCGGGGTGGTGCTCGCGGGTCACCACGTCGGCGATGAGCAGTCGGATGGAGTTGGTACCGCAGTCGATGGCAGCAACGCGCATGGCAGCAGAGATCCTCGTGTCGAAGGGGGCAGGGGTCCGGCGCGTCAGGCCGCGTCGCGCCACGCGGGGTCGCACGCGCAGCGCTGCGGCGTCCACGTCCCGGAGATGGTCTCGAGGGTCTCGTCCCCGAGCGGGTTCACCCCGGGGCCCGCGGCCAGGCTGTGGCCCACGAGCACGTGCAGGCACTTCACCCGGGTGGGCATCCCACCGGCCGAGATCCCCTCGATCTCCGGGACGTCACCGGTGCCCGCGAGCTCGCCCACACGACGCCGCTGGGCCAGGTAGTCCTCGTGCGCCGCGCGGTGCTGCTCGGCGAGCTCCGGATCCTGGGCCACGCGGTCGGACATCGCGTACATGGCGCCCTCCGCCTCGAGCCGGGACACGGCGGCGGTGACCACCGGATGGGTCAGGTAGAAGACCGTGGGGAACGGGGTGCCGTTGCTCAGCCGCGGGGCCGTGGCCACCACGAGGGGGTTGCCGCACACGCAGCGCGCCGCGATCTCCACGACGTCCCGGGCCGGCCTCCCGAGCTGGGCTCCCACCACGGTGAGGTCCTGTGGCGTGACGGTCGGGTCGTGCGGTGCGGTCACTTCTCGCTGCTTTCGTCCGGTTGCGGTTCCAGGGTGATGTCCTCCTGGGGGTAGGCGGAGTCGAGCACCGACTGCCAGAGCCCGTCCGCCCACGCTGGTTTGCCGGCCTCGACCTGCTCGGCCGAGGACTCCGGGGCCTGGTGCAGCTCCTGCTGCCCGCCGAGCACCACGTAGGCGCTCTCACCGGGCTTCACGTAGGACATCCGCTCCCGGGCCTGCTGCTCCACGTAGGCGTCGTCCCCCCAGAGCTGCTCCTCGCGCTTGAGCTCCTGCTGGCGCTGCTCCTCGTGGGCGATGCTCGCCTGCAGCTCGGAGATCTGCGCCCGCTGGTCCAGGAAGATCTTGGCGGTGGGCGCGGCCAGGAACACGATCAGCGTGGCCACGACGACCAGGGCCACCAGGCGCCCGTTGAACGAGTGCGCGGGCGTGGGCGCCGCCAGCGTGGACGAGCCTCCCGCGGAGCGCTCGGGACGCGGTGCGGCGTCGCGGCGCGGGTCCGGTCGCTCGGTCCGAGGGGCCTGCTGCGCGGGGCGCGGTGTGCGT
>NZ_JASDCY010000057.1:0-17995 GCF_030407675.1 Kocuria sp. APC 4018
ACCCCGCCCCTCACAACGTGGGAGAGCCACCCGTGGGGTGGCCGGTCGACCTGGGCTACGCGGTCCCGGGGTTCGCCCACCCTGCGGACTGTCCGCCCAGGGCCTCGTAGACCGAGCGCGCGGTGCGCTCGGCCACGGCGGCCGGGTCCTCGCCCTGCGGCACGACCACGACGACCGGCGCCGGTGCCGGGGGTGGCGGCGCCGCGGCGTCGTCGAACCGCACGGTGAGATCCGGCGGTAGGAAGGTGAGGTCCACGGGATGCGCCACGAAGGCACGACCCACCCCGAACACACCGCACAGCCACGCGATCCGCTGACTCAGGACCCCCACCAGCTGCTCGCCGTGCGCCGGGCGGGGAGCACGCAGCCAGGTGCGCAGGCAGGCGTTGTGCACCGCCACCGTGGCCGCGGCGAGCGCCACCGCGGTGACTCTGCGGTCCGGGGACTGGGGCAGCACCCGGCGCAGGAACGCGTGGAAGACGCGTTCGTAGCGGGAGGACATGGCGATCTCCCGGTCCCGGAGGGATTCCACGCGCTGCAGCAGGTCGTGCCGAGCCACAGCGCGGTCCCGGTGGTCGAGGTGGTGGCGGAACACCAGCTGTGCGCCCTCCGTGAGGCCGGCCTGGAGCGACTGCCCCGGGCGGCGCAGCAGCAGCTCCAGCTGCTGCAGGGTGGCGGCGTGGTCCGCGAAGACCATGTCCTCCTTGCTGCCGTACTTGCGGAAGAACGTGGCCCGGCTGATGCCCGCCGCTTGGGCAAGCTGCTCCACGGTGGTCTCCGTGTACCCGTGATCCGCCAGCATGCGGATGGAGCGCGTGACCACATCCACCCCCGCTCCGTGCGTCTCGCTCATCTGGGCCTCCTCGGCAGCACCATGGGTCTTCTGGCACGAGACTAGCGGCAATGAGACGGAGTCGCACGGGAGCACGACGCCGCACGGCCGGCTCCGGCGCGCACCGGACCCCGGCCGCGTGACACCCTCTGCCTGCCCCCGCCCCGCGAGGAGTGGGTGAGGAGCCCTGACCTCAGCAGCGGTGCTCTCGACCCATCCGCGCCCTGCCGCGACCCTGCTCCCGCCACGCCGCCGCGGCAGGTGCGGGACGCGCGCGGTGGCCCGACACGCCGGGGCCGCGCGCGGATCCGTCGCGCCCCGTCCAGCCTGGGCGCCGGGCCGGGGGCACGGCCGCGACACCCGTGGGGTGCGAACCCCCTGGAACGTCCCGCGTGGCGAGTGACCTGGGCTATACTTCCGAGTGTTCCGAGCCACAAGATCGGCAACCTGACCACCGGACGTCGGCACATCCATCCGTACTCCCGGAAGCTGGTTTCATCGGCTCTCGTCTTGTTCTATTTCGCTTTCGAGGAGGCGAGATGCGCATCTCCCGCATTTCCAAAACTCTCGGTGTCGCCGCAGCTGCGACCCTGGCCCTGACCGCCTGCGGCGGCGGCGGCGACTCCAACAGCTCCGGCGAGGCCGGCGACGGCAACGCGATCATCACCGCGGACTCCGTGGAGCCCCAGAACCCGCTGGTTCCCACCAACACCACCGAGACCGGCGGTGGCGTGGTCGTCCAGCAGATCTTCAACGGCCTGGTGACCTACGACTCCGAGGGCAAGACCCAGAACGACCTCGCCGAGTCCATCGAGTCCGAGGACAAGCAGACCTGGACCATCAAGATCAAGCCGGACATGAAGTTCACCAACGGTGAGGCCATCACTGCCCAGAGCTTCGTGGACTCCTGGAACTACGGCGCCGCGGCCAAGAACGCCCAGGGCACCTCGAGCTTCTTCGAGCCGATCGAGGGCTACGAGAAGGTCTCCGCCGAGGGCAGCAAGGACGACAAGATGTCCGGGCTGAAGGTCGTGGACGACACCACCTTCACCGTCAAGCTGGTCTCCCCGCAGTCGGACTTCGAGCAGCGCCTGGGTTACACCGCCTTCGCCCCGATGCCCTCCTCCGCCTTCAAGGACATGAAGGCCTTCGGCGAGAACCCCGTGGGCTACGGCCCGTACAAGATGGCCAAGGACGGCGCCTGGCAGCACAACTCCACCATCGAGCTGGTGAAGAACGAGGACTACAAGGGCCCGGAGGCCGCCAAGAACGGCGGCATCACCTTCAAGCTCTACCAGAACCCGGACACGGCCTACCAGGACCTGATCTCCAACAACCTGGACGTGCTGCAGCAGGTGCCCACCGGGGCACTGGGCAACTACAAGTCCGACCTGGGCGACCGCTACTCCGACAAGCCCTACGCCGGCATCCAGACCATCGCCGTTCCGGAGTACCAGGACAACTGGAAGGGCGAGGCCGGCAAGCTGCGCCGCCAGGCCCTCTCCATGTCCATCAACCGTGAAGAGATCACCAAGGTGATCTTCAACGAGACGCGCCTGCCCGCCACCGACTTCACCGCCCCCACCATCGAGGGCTACCAGGAGGACCTGCCGAACTCGGAGAACACCAAGTTCGACGCGGAGAAGGCCAAGGAGCTCTGGGCCAAGGCCGAGAAGATCCAGCCCTACAACAAGTCCCAGAAGCTGACCATCGCCTACAACGCCGATGCCGGCGGACACAAGGAGTGGGTTGACGCGGTCGCCAACCAGATCAAGAACAACCTGGGCATCGAGGTGGAGGGCAAGTCCTACTCCACCTTCAAGGAGCTGCGCACGGACGCCAAGGCCGGGAAGCTGACCGGCGCCACCCGCTCAGGCTGGCAGGCCGACTACCCGTCCATGTACAACTTCATGGGCCCCATCTTCTCCAAGGGCGCATCCTCCAACGACTCCCGCTACGACAACCCGGAGTTCGAGGCCAAGCTGAACGAGGGTCTCGAGGCCAAGAGCACCGAGGACGGGGTGAAGAAGTTCCAGGAGGCCGATTCCATGCTGCTTGAGGACCTCCCCTCGATCCCGCTCTGGTACAACCAGGCCAACACCGCGTGGTCCGAGAACGTCTCGGGCGTGGGCACCGGCTGGGACGGCGTTCCCGAGTACTACAAGGTCGAGAAGACCGCGAACTGATCTTCTGACCCCCTAAAGCACACGGAGCAGGGAGGCGCGTGACTTTGGCGCCTCCCTGTCCCCGTGTTCCAGAGAGGAGCGACTCTTGGCCTGGTATCTGGTCAAAAGACTTCTGCAGCTGATCCCCGTGTTCTTCGGAGCCACGCTGCTGGTCTACTTCCTGGTCTTCATGACCCCCGGTGATCCGCTGGACGCGCTGTGCGGGGACAAGGGCTGCACGCCCGGTGTCGCCGCCGCGCTGACCGAGCAGTACCACCTGAACGACCCGTTCTTCGTCCAGTACTTCAGCTACATCGGCGGTCTGCTGACCGGTGACCTGGGCGTGAACTTCTCCGGACGCGAGATCAGTGAGGTGCTCGCGGACGCGTTCCCGGCGACCGTCCGACTCGCGATCATCGCGCTGGTCTTCGAGGCGATCTTCGGCATCACCTTCGGCCTGTACGCCGGGCTGAAGAAGGGCGGCTGGTTCGACTCGACCGTCCTGGTGCTCTCCCTCGTGGTCATCGCCGTCCCGATCTTCGTGCTCGGCTTCGTGATGCAGTACTTCGTGGGCGTCAAGTGGGGGCTCGCGAAACCCACGGTCTCCGGCGCCGCGGACTGGAGCGACCTGATCCTGCCCGGCATCGTGCTGGGCCTGGTCTCCTTCGCCCAGGTGCTGCGCCTGACCCGCACCGCCGTGGCGGAGAACGCCAGCGCGGACTACGTGCGCACCGCAACGGCCAAGGGCCTGACCCGCGGCCGCGTGATCCGGGTGCACATCCTGCGCAACTCGATGATCCCCGTGGCCACCTTCCTGGGCATGGACCTGGGAGCTCTGATGGGCGGCGCGATCGTCACCGAGGGCATCTTCAACGTCCCCGGCATCGGCAATCAGCTGTACAAGGCCCTGACCCTCGGGGACGCACCCATGGTCGTCTCCGTGGTGTCCGTGATGGTCATCATCTTCTGCGTGGCCAATCTGCTGGTTGACCTCCTCTATGCCTGGCTCGACCCGAGGATCCGTTATGCCTGAGAACAACTTCGAGAACAACGACTCCGCGGGCCGGGACCTGAACCCCGAGGCCCGCTCCCACGAGGCCGCCGCCCGGGAGATCCGGGAGACCGCCGACGCCCCGGTCGGCTCCCACCAGAAGGACCTGGGTGGGCTGAGCACCGGCGTCATGATGGACCACTTCGTCGCGGACGTGACGCAGACTCCCGTGGCGGCCACGGACTCCCGCTCGGCCGAGGGCGCGCCCGTGAGCCTGTGGCGCGATGCCTGGCGGCAGCTGCGCAAGAAGCCCACGTTCATCATCGCGGCCCTGCTGATCGTGCTGGTGATCGTGGTGGCCCTCTTCCCGCAGCTGTTCTGGACCGAGGACCCCTCCGCGGCCTCGACCCAGTGCCTGCTCGAGAACTCGAACGGCAAGGCCTCCCCGGGGCACCCCATGGGCTTCACCGCCCAGGGCTGCGACGTGTACTCGCGTGTGATCGCCGGAACCCGGGCCTCGCTGATGGTGGGCCTGTTCACGACCATCGGCGTGGTCATCATCGGAGGCATCATCGGTGCCCTGGCCGGCTACTTCGGCGGCTGGCTCGACGCGATCCTCGCCCGGCTGGGTGACATCTTCTTCGCCCTGCCCCTGATCCTGGGCGCCCTGGTGGTCATGCAGCTGCCGTTCTTCAAGGCCAACCGCGGGGTCTGGACCCTGGTGGTGGTGCTGGTGCTCTTCGGCTGGCCGCAGATCGCCCGCATCATGCGCGGGGCGGTGGTCGAGGTGCGCAACGCGGACTACGTGGTCAGCGCCCGCTCCCTGGGAGTCTCCTCGTTCGGCATCCTGGTGCGCCACATCATCCCGAACGCCATGGCACCGGTGATCGTGATCGCCACGATCTCGCTGGGCACGTTCATCGTGGCCGAGTCCACCCTGTCCTACCTCGGCATCGGCCTGCCGGCCAGCACCATGAGCTGGGGCAACGACATCTCGGACGCGAAGGACGCCTTCCGCTCGAACCCGATGCCCGTATTTTGGCCCGGCCTGGCGCTGTCGCTGACCGTCCTGAGCTTCATCATGCTCGGGGACGCGCTGCGTGACGCGCTGGATCCCAAGGCCCGGAAGAAGTGATGAACATGTCTGAGGAGAAGAACCGTCCCCTGCTGGAGGTCCGCGATCTCGGGATCGCGTTCACCACCGCCACGGGCGAGGTGCAGGCCGTCGAGGACTCGAACTTCACCGTGATGCCCGGGGAGACCGTGGCCATCGTGGGTGAGTCCGGTTCGGGCAAGTCCACGTCCGCCCTGGCCGCGATCGGGCTGCTGCCCGCCAACGGCCGCGTGAACTCGGGTCAGATCATCTTCGACGGCGAGGACATCACCCACGCCAGCGAGAAGCGCAAGGTCAAGCTGCGCGGCAGCCAGATCGGCATGGTTCCGCAGGATCCGATGTCCAACCTGAACCCCGTGTGGAAGGTGGGCTTCCAGGTCCGGGAGACGCTCAAGGCCAACGGTCTGCCGGCCAAGGACGAGGACGTCGCCCGGGTGCTGAGCCAGGCCGGTCTGCCGGACGCGGAGAAGCGCGCGAAGCAGTACCCCCACGAGTTCTCCGGCGGCATGCGCCAGCGGGCCCTGATCTCGATCGGGCTCTCGTGCCAGCCGCGTCTGCTGATCGCCGACGAGCCCACCTCCGCCCTGGACGTGACCGTGCAGCGCACCATCCTGGACCACCTCCAGACGATGACCGACAAGCTCGGCACCGCGGTGCTGCTGATCACCCACGACCTGGGCCTCGCCGCGGAGCGCGCCCAGAAGGTCGTGGTCATGTACAAGGGCCGCGTGGTGGAGGCGGGTCCGGCGCTGCAGCTGCTGCGCAACCCGCGCCACCCCTACACCCAGAAGCTCGTGGACTCGGCACCCTCGCTGGCGTCCCGGCGCATCGAGGTGGCACGCACCCGCGGGGAGGAGTCCGAGGACCTGCTCGCGGAGCACCCGCAGACGGCCATGCAGACCGCGCTGCGACAGGACTTCGTGCAGGTCAAGGATCTGACGAAGGTCTACAAGCTGCGCGGGTCCTGGGGCCGGTCCGAGGACTTCACGGCGGTGGACAAGGTGTCCTTCGACATTCCCCGCGGCACCACCACGGCGGTGGTGGGTGAATCCGGTTCCGGCAAGTCCACCGTGGCCAAGATGATGCTCGGCCTGGAGCCGATCACCTCCGGGTCGATCGTCTTCGACGGCCAGGACGTGGCGCGGCTCAAGGGCAAGGAGATGTTCGCCTTCCGGCGCCGGGTGCAGCCCATCTTCCAGGACCCCTACGGCTCCCTGGACCCGATGTACAACATCTACCGCACGATCGAGGAGCCCCTGAAGGTCCACGGTGTGGGGACGTCCAAGGAGCGGGAGAAGAAGGTCCGGGAGCTCATGGACCAGGTCTCCCTGCCGCAGTCCATGCTCGCCCGCTACCCCAACGAGCTCTCGGGTGGTCAGCGCCAGCGCGTGGCGATCGCCCGGGCCCTCGCGCTCAACCCCGAGCTCGTGGTCTGCGACGAGGCCGTCTCCGCACTGGACGTGCTGGTGCAGGCGCAGATCCTCAACCTGCTGGCCGAGCTGCAGCACGAGCTGGGTCTCACGTACCTGTTCATCACGCACGACCTCGCGGTGGTCCGCCAGATCGCGGACAACGTGTGCGTCATGCAGAAGGGTTCACTGGTCGAGCGGGGTTCCACCGACTCCGTGTTCGAGAATCCCCAGACGGAGTACACCCGCCAGCTGCTGGCGGCGATCCCCGGAGCGGGTCTGCTCACGGCCGGCTGAGCGGAGCCGGCTCCCGCAGGGCGGCCAGCACGGACGAAGCGCCCGGTGCCACGATCCACGTGGCACCGGGCGCTTCGCCATTCGGGACTACACCTCGAGCGGGGCACCCCGCTCGGTGAGGCAGAGAGACCCGGTACTGGGATGACACCTAGGAACCGCCACCCGACCATCGCCCCCGGCGCCGCAGTGCCCCGCCGAGCTGCGGGGCACCGCGGCTGGGGCGCTCAGCCCCCGAACGCCGCCGTGACCTGCCCGGGCACGGCCACGCGCACGGCGTAGAGGGAGCCCGCGGTGGGCTGGACGTGGTCCGGGAGGTTCTCGCGCGACGTCGTGATGTAGAGCGTGCGCAGGTCCTCACCGCCCAGGCTGCACGCGGTGGTCTGCTTCACGCCCACAGTGACCACGGTGTCCAGCGTGCCGTCCGGGAGGTAGCGGTGCACCTGGCCCGCGCCGTTGAGCGCCACCCACACGGCGCCCTCCGAGTCCACGGTGAGGCCGTCCGGGCTCACGGACACGCTGCCCGGCTCGTAGTTCTCCCCCGGGTCCGTGGCGGCCGCGGCGGCGTGCTCGTCCAGCACGGGCGCCACGAACGTGCGGCGGTTCTGCAGCCCGCCCTCGGCGCTCCAGTCGAACACGGAGACCTCGTGGGTGGGGGTGTCGTTGTAGTAGGCCAGCGTGCCGTCCGGGGACCACGCGATGCCGTTGGAGATGCTCACGCCCTCGAGCACCGGCTCCCACGTGAGGTCCGTGGCCACGCGGTACAGCGTGGCGGCACCCTCGGCCTGGTCGTACGCCATGGAGCCCACGTAGAAGGAGCCGTCCGGGGCCACGCCGCCCTCGTTCATGCGGATGTCCGGGGTCTCCCACAGGCCGATCTCCCGCTCCACCGTTCCGGTGGCGTCCGTGAGGACGATCCCCCGTTCCACGGCGACGATCTGCCCGCCGTCCTTGCGGGGACGCACGCACGCGGCCACGTCCCCCACGTGCTGCCGGCGCGGCTGGTCCTCCGGGGTGAACGTCATGACGTCCCCGGCGAGCATGTCCACCCAGGCCAGCCCGCCCCACGTCCTGCTCCAGCACGGCCCCTCGGCGTGGTGCATCCAGGACGGGGTGATCCTCTGCGCAGTCAGCTGGTTCACGGTTGCGGCCTCCTCGGGCTGGTGGGTGCGGGGATGCGGTCACGGTCGTAGGTGATCTCGGTGTACCCGTGCGGCACGGGCTCGCCGTTCTCGTCCAGGCTCACGAACACGATCTTGTCGATGCTCAGGATCAGCTCCCGCGTGATCATGTTCCGCACCTGCGCGCGCATGGTCAGGGACGTGCGCCCGAACCGGGTGGCGGTGAGCCCCATCTCGATGAGGTCCCCCTCCACCGCGGAGGAGACGAACTCGATCTCCGACATGTACTTGGTGACCGCCCGCCGGTTGCCCAGCTGCACGATCGCGTAGATCGCGGCCTCCTCGTCGATCCACCGCAGCAGGGAACCTCCGAACAGGGTGCCGTTGGCGTTGAGGTCCTCGGGCTTGACCCACTTGCGCGTGCGGAACGAGATGTCGCCGGGCTGTCTCATGCGCCCCAGCCTATGCGGGCGGGCTCGGGGCCGTGCAACGACGACGCCGCTCCGCAGCCCCCGTACGCCCCGCACCGGGTCCTGTCCGGCCGTCCGCCCCTGGCGGGAGCGCGGGGCTCCCCCGCACGCGCACCAGCCCACCGCACACGCACCCACCCACCGCACGTGCACCCGCAGGCCGCACCTGCACCCGCACGGTGCGCCCCACTGCCGACGCGCGTCCGGTGCGGGCGGCACGGTGGCGCGCGGCACAGTGGCGCGCGGCGTCGTCGTCCGCGATGATGCGGTCATGAGTGCCACCACGCGCGCCGCGAGCGCCGAGCTGCAGGACCCCGGACCGGGATTCCAGCGCCGGGTGCTGACCGTGCTCGCCCTGGGGCAGATCCTGGGCGGGCTCGGCACCGGAGCCACGCTGGCGCTGGGGGCGCTGCTGATCACGGAGGTCTCCGGGAACAGCGCGCTGTCCGGGATGGCGTCCACGATGAACACGCTGGGTGCCGCCCTGGTGGCCATCCCCCTGGCGCGCCTCGCGCAGCGCCGGGGCCGCCGGGTGTCGCTGACCACCGGCGCGCTCGTGGCGATCCTGGGCGCGGGCGTGATCGTGGTGGCCGCGACCCTGGACGTGCTCCCGGTGCTGCTCGTGGGAATGGGGCTGCTGGGCGCGGGCACCGCCCTGAACCTGCAGTCCCGCTTCGCGGCCACGGACGCGGCCGCCGCGCGCACCCGCGCCCGGGACCTTTCCCTGGTGGTGTGGTCCACCACCGTGGGGGCCGTGGTGGGACCCAACCTCTTCGGTCCCGGTGAGGCGATCGGCCGTGCACTGGGGCTGCCGCCGTTCACCGGCGGGTTCGTGATCGCCCTGTGCGCGCAGTGCCTGGGCGCCGCCGTCTACTTCGTGGGGCTGCGCCCGGACCCCCTGGCCGTGGCACTGGCCCGGGGCGGGTCCGTGGCGAACAGGCCGGACCCCGCGGGCGGGTTCACCCTGCTGCGCACCGTCCCCGCCGCGCGGCGGGCCGTGCTGGTGGTCGCGCTGTCCCACGCGGTCATGGTGAGCGTGATGTCCATGACCCCGGTGCACCTGACCAGCCACGGGGCCACGCTGTCCGTGGTGGGGCTGACCATCTCCCTGCACGTGGCCGGGATGTACGCGCTCTCGCCGGTGTTCGGCTGGCTCGCGGACACCATCGGGCGCGTGAACACGGTGCTGCTGGGGCAGGGGCTGCTCGTGACGGCACTGCTGTTCACGTGGCTGGGTTCGGACCAGCACGGGTTCGTGCTCGCGGCACTGGTACTCCTGGGGCTCGGGTGGTCGGCCTCCACCGTGGCCGGTTCCACCATGGTCACCGAGTCCGTGGCCGCCCACGACCGGCCCGGGCTGCAGGGCACCTCGGACCTCGTGATGAACCTGTGCGGCGCGGCCGGCGGAGCACTCGCCGGACCCGTGCTCGCCGCGGTGGGCTTTTCGGGGCTGGGCGTGGCCGCGATGCTGCTCGTGGCGCTCACGACCGCCACGGCGCTGCGGGGCCGGTGAGCGCGTCCCCTGCTGGACGTCACGGATGGCGACGCCGCCCCGGAGTGGCCGGGGCGGCGTCGTTGGCCGAGGGGGCGACAGTGCGGCGTCGTCGACCGCGGGTGCGGGGCGGCTACTACCGGTCCGCGTCCCCGGGGCGCTCGGTGCGACGGGCGGCGCGGCGTCGTTCGCTCTCCGCGCTCGGGGGCCCCACGACCACGGGGAACGCGCCCGTGTAGCCCTCGCGCTCGGCCGCGATGGCCCGCACACGCTTGCGCACCAGGAACCAGCCGACGATGAGGATGGGGACCACGAGCGCCATGGACGCGACCGTGAGGGTGCCCAGCGGGTAGTCGAAGGCGACGAGGACCAGCACGCCCACCAGGAACGCCATGGTGAGCCAGTTGGTCCAGGGCGCGAACGGCGCGCGGTAGGCCGGCCGCTCGAAGTGGCCCTGCCGGGCGAGGCGCACGAACTTCTGGTGCGGGAGCGTGATGGCCGCCCAGCCCACCAGGATGCCGATCGCGGAGATGTTCAGCACGATGCTGAACGCGTCCTCCGGGACGTAGTAGTTGAGGATGACGCCCAGCGCCCCCACGCCCACCGTGAGCAGGATGCCGCCCGCGGGAACACCCGAGCGCGTCATCTTCCCGGTGAACCGGGGTGCGGAGCCGGCCATGGCCATGGAGTGCACGATGCGCCCCGTGGAGTACAGCCCCGCGTTGAGGGAGGACAGCGCCGCGGTGATGACCACGAGCTGCATGATGGGCGCGATGCCCTGGATCCCGATGGAGTCGAAGAACGTGACGAACGGGGACTCGTCCGCCGAGTACGCGGTGTACGGCAGCAGCAGCGTGAGCAGGAAGATGGAGCCCACGTAGAACAGGGCGATGCGCAGGATGACCGTGTTGATGGCCTTGGGGATCGTCTTGCGCGGCTCCTTGGTCTCCCCCGCGGTGATGCCCACGAGCTCGATGCCCGAGTACGCGAAGACCACGCCCTGCGAGACCACCAGGGCGGGCAGCAGACCGTTCGGGAGGATGCCCCCGTTCTCACTGATCAGGGAGAACCCGGTGGGAGCACCCGTGGGGGTCCCGAAGATCACGAAGCAGATGCCCACGATCAGGAACACCACCAGCGCGGAGACCTTCACCACCGCGAACCAGAACTCCATCTCCCCGAAGAGCTTCACGGAGATCAGGTTGGTGGCCATGACCACCACCAGCACCACGGCGGCGATCACCCACTGCGGCAGGTCCGCGATGAACTGGCTGTACTGCCCGAACCACTTGACGTAGATGGCCATGGCGGTGGCGTCCACCACCGTGGTGGACGCCCACGAGAGCCAGTACATCCACCCCACGAAGTACGCGCTCTTCTCGCCGTAGAACTCACGGGTGTAAGAAACGAAGGAACCGGAGGACGGCCGGTGCATCACCAGCTCGCCCAGCTGGCGCAGGATCAGGTACCCGAAGAACCCGGCCACCGCGTACAGGATGAACAGGGCGGGTCCGGCCGCGGCCAGTCCGCCACCGGCGCCCAGGAACAGACCCGTGCCGATCGAGCTGCCGATCGCGATCATGTTGATCTGCCGCGTGGTGAGCCCCTTGCTGTACCCCTCCTGCTCCGCGACGAACTGGGTGCGCGTCTCCTCCCCGCCGGACGGCTGGGTGTCGGAGGGGTGCGAGGCCATGGAAGTACACCTTTTCTCGGTTGCGAGGATGACGCACTCCGCACAGGACCCGCGAGGTGCACAGAGGAAGCCTAAGCGCTGCGCCGCCCGATCGTGACGTGCGGCTCACCCTTGCGCCCCATTCGCCGCGCCCTCGGAGGTGCCGCCCAGCCGGGGACGGCGCCGCCCGCGTGCCCGCCGGGAGCGGCATCACCGCTGGTCAGCGGGCAGAAGGCGTGATGCAGGGCCCGCTGGGACCCGTCGGTGCCTCCCGCCTGGACGGCAACGGGGACCGCCGGAACGGACTCCCCCGTGTCAGCGCCCGGTGCGCTCCCGGTGCTTGCACCCGGGCCAGCAGCACGGGCGGCGCTTGCCCTCGTGCATCTCCTCACCCGTACGACGGATGCGCCGGGCGCGGGTCTCGGGCTTCTTGGCGTCCTCCACCCAGCACACGAACTCGTTTCGGCCCAGCGGCGTCAGCCCGCGCCACAGCTCGGCGGTCTCCGGCTCCGCCAGCAGGGCCTCGGCGAGGTCCGCGGGCAGCTCGTGGACCACGCCGCCGGGCAGCTCGGGGGCCTGCTCGGGGGTCGACGCCGCGGCGTCGGGCGCGCTGCGGGGCGCGGGCGTCGTCTGCGGTGTTTCGCTCACGGTGCTCTCCCTGCCGTGGTGGGGACTGTCGGGGGATCTCGACACCGGAAGTGTGCCACGAAACGGGAGACCGCACGGGTGCCGCACACGTCTCACGGTCTAATGAGACGAACGAGAGCGCATTGTCTCAATAAGGATGTTAGTGGGACGATGGAGAATCATGTTTCTGACCAAGGATTGCCCGTGAGCTCCACGACCTGGCCCCCGATCGGATACGAACCGCACCTGTGGACACATCGCGACCCGATGGCATCCCGACGTGCCCGCCTGGCCGAGACCGGCAGCTTCTCCGCCGCCACCGTGCCGCGGATAGCTGACCTGACCCCGTCGCTCCCGCGAGCCACGGCAGAGGCTGCTCACGCAGCCACCCAGGCAATGGCGGCCTTCGGCATCGAAGCGGACCGCATGGCCGCGTTGCCCTTCTCCGCTGTGCTCCTGCGCGGCGAATCGGCCAGCAGCTCCCAGATCGAGAACCTCACCGTCCACGCCCGAAAACTCTCGCTGGCAGCCGTGGGAGCGCGAGTGGGCGGCAATGCCGAACTCGTGGCCCGAAACGTGACGGCCATGAAGGCAGCCGTCGACGCCGCCTCAGACCTCTCGACGGACGCGGTGCGTCGAATGCACCGCGAACTCACCCAGGGGGTTCAATCCGACGCCGGCGAATTCCGAGACCAGTGGGTGTGGATCGGCGGCCGCTCTCCGGTCACGGCCGCGTACGTGGCACCGCACCACGAAGAGGTCCCGTCCGCCGTGGCGGACCTGGTCGAATTCCTTCACCGGCGGGACCTGGACCCCACTGTGCAGGCGGCCATAGCCCACGCCCAGTTCGAAACCATCCACCCGTTCACGGATGGCAACGGGCGCACCGGCCGCGCCATGGTGTCCTCCCTGCTGCGCGCCCGCGGTGTCGTGGGCAACGTGACTGTACCCATCTCCTCTGGTCTGCTCCATGACGTGGACAACTACATCGCAGCGCTCACCGAGTACCGGGCCGGGGCTCCCGCGGGGATCGTTCAGTGCTTCGCCGATGCCGCCTTCGCCTCGTTGGCCAACGCGGCGATTCTCCTGGAGGACGTTCAGGCCTTCCACGAGCGCGTCCTCGACTCCAGGCAACGGGTCACAGCTGCGCTGCGTGCTGTCGCAAGGTTCTGCTGCTCGGAACCAGCTTTCACCGCCGGAATGCTGGAGGACGTCGGTGGGGTGCCCAAGGCGACCGCCTACCGGACGGTGCAGGATCTCACCGCGTCAGGCCTGCTCCGTCAGGAACCGTCTGTGAAGGTGCACGGCCAGACAGTGTGGGTGGTCCCAGCAGTGCTCCAGGCGCTGGACGAGTTCGCCGAACGCGCGGGCCGTCGGAGCCTCCACCACCCGGACTGACCTCCGTCCCCCGTGCCACCATGGGGCCATGACGCTCACACTGCGACGCCCCACTCCCGAGGACGAGCCCGCGGTCCGCGCACTGCACGAGCAGCTGCTGCGGGACGACTTCTCGTTCGTCCTGGACGAGGGAACGTGGCCCGAGGTCCTTGCGGCCGTGGATCGCGCCTCCCGCGGAGAGGACCTGCCCCCGGGGTTCGTCCGGGCGGAGTACCTGCTCGCGGAGGTGGATGGCGAGATCGTGGGCCGAACCTCCATCCGCTACGACCTCAACGACCACCTGCGCCGCGTGGGCGGGCACGTGGGATACGGCGTGGGCCCCGCGTTCCGGCGGCGCGGGTACGCCACGGAGATCCTGCGGCAGTCGGTGCAGCGCCTGAACGCGGCCGGTGTGGACCGGGTGCTCGTCACGTGCGCGGACGACAACTCGGCCTCCGCCGCCACCATCGAGGCCTGCGGCGGGGTGCTGGAGAACGTGGTCACGGACGGGAACGGCCGCCCGACCCGTCGCTACTGGATCGGCTGATCGCCGCCCCACCGGACCACTCCGCGGTGGCCGCCCGCCCCTGGTGCTGCGCCGCGCCCGCGCTACCGACGTTCCGGGGCGCTCCGACCCTCCCCCAGCCCCCGGTCGAGGCGAGCCATGATGCTTCCCAGCCGGGCGACGTCGTCCTCCGTGAGCGCGGCGAAGAACAGCTCCTCCACGTCCCGCGCGTGGTCCGGGCGCAGGCGGCGGAACGCCCGTGCGCCCTCGGCGGTCAGCGCGGCCTCCCAGCCGCGGCCGTCATCCCGTGCACGACGCCGCTGCACCCAGCCCCGCTCGCCCAGCACCTTGACCTGGTAGTTCAGCCGCGACGGCGAGAACACCAGCCGGCGGGCCAGCTCACCCATCCGCAGGCACTGCCCGGGGGCTTCGTAGAGCAGCACGAGCAGCTGGTACTCCATGAGCGAGCAGCCCTGCGCCTTGAGCCGTTCCTCCACCCGGGATGTCAGCTGCGCCGTGGTCTCGAAGTAGAGCCGCCACGTGTCCCAGCGGTCGGGCCCCTCCGTGCCGGCGGTCGCCCCCACTGGGGTCCTCTCGGAACGGTCCTCGGACTGGCGCGCTTCTGGGGGCATGGCACTCATCCTCGCACCGCCGCCAGCAGGTCCTCGAAGTTCGGCACCGCGGCGAACTCGTTCCGCACGGAGCGCTCCGGACGCGGCGAGGCGTTCCGGCGGGCCCCCACGGACTCGGTGGAGGCATCGTCCGCGGCGGAGCCGCCGTCCCCCGTGGCCCCCGAACCGGAACCTGCTGCGGAACCCGGCCCGGCGGCGTCGTGCTCCGGTGCCCCGGCCCCGAGCATCCCGGCGAGCGCCGCCCCGGCCCGCTCGATCCGGGCCTGCAGGGACGCGTCCGCCCAGTCCTCCGTGGCCGCGTACACCCCGATGGGCAGCGTAAGCGCCTTGAGGTAGCTGAACAGCGGGCGCAGGGCGGTGTCCAGGACCAGCGAGTGCCGCGGGGACCCGCCCGTGGCGGCCACGACCGTGGGCAGGTTCTCCAGGGCGCCCTCGTCGAACAGGTCGAAGAACGCCTTGAACAGCCCGGAGTAGCTCGCCTTGTAGGTGGGCGTGGCCGCAATCAGACCGTCCGCGGTGAGCACCGCGTCCAGCGCCTCCTGCACCGGGGCCGGTGCCATGCCGGTCAGCATGGCGTCCGTGATCCCGTGGGCGATCTCCCGCAGGGCCACCACGCGCACCTCGGGCTCCTCACCGCCCCGGGCGACGACGCCGCTCGCGGCCCGAGCTATCGCCCGCGCCAGACGCGTGGTGGACGCGTCCTCGGACAGGCCCGCGGTCACCACGGCAATGCTCTGTCGCTCGGTCATCTCGTGTCTCCTGACTGCTCCGTGTTTCTGACTGCTCGGTGCTTCCGACTGCCCCGTGCCTCACGTCATCGCGGCGCAGGTGCCGCCCCGCGCGGGGCGGCGCCTGCGGGGCGGGCTACGCGGTGGGCTCCTGCGCCGACCCGGTGCTGTCCCGGGAGGCGGCCTTGGCGGCGCGGTCCTTCGCGGCCTGCGAGTCCGGCCCGCCGCCGGGGACGGGATCCTCCCCCGCGGCACGGCGCGCCACGAGGGACGCGTGCGTGGGGGCCTCCGGCACGTGGGCCGGGCGAGCGGCGTCGAACTCCTTGCGCAGCACCGGGAAGACCTCCTCGCCCAGGAAATCCATCTGCTCCAGGACGTCCTTGAGCGGCAGGCCCGCGTGGTCCACCAGGAACAGCTGGCGCTGGTAGTCGCCCGCGTACTCCCGGAAGGACAGGGTCCGCTCAATGACCTGCTGGGGTGAACCCACGGTCAGGGGCGTCTGCTCCATGAAGGACTCCAGCGAGGGCCCGTGGCCGTACACCGGCGCGTTGTCGAAGTACGGCCGGAACCTGCGCACCGCGTCCTGCGAGTTCCTGGCCATGAACACCTGCCCGCCCAGACCCACGATCGCCTGGTCCGCGGAGCCGTGGCCGTAGTACTCGTAGCGCTGGCGGTAGAACGCCACCATGCGCTCGGTGTGCTCCTTGTTCCAGAAGATGTTGTTGTGGAAGAACCCGTCACCGTAGAACGCGGCCTGTTCCGGGATCTCCGGGGAGCGGATGGAGCCGTGCCACACGAACGGCGGGACGTCGTCCAGGGGCCGCGGGGTGGCGGTGAAGCCCTGCAGCGGTGTGCGGAAGCGTCCGGAGAAGTTCACGTCCTCCTCGCGCCACAGCCGGTGCAGCAGCTGGTAGTTCTCCACGGCCAGCGGGATGCCCTGGCGGATGTCCTTGCCGAACCACGGGTAGACCGGGCCGGTGTTGCCGCGACCCATGGTGAGGTCCACACGGCCGTCCGCGAGGTGCTGCAGGTACGCGTAGTCCTCCGCGATCCGCACGGGGTCCGTGGTGGTGATCAGCGTGGTGGCCGTGGAGAGCTGGATCCGCTCCGTCTGCGCCGCCACCGCCGCCAGCAGCACGGGCGGGTTCGCGGGAGCCGCGAACGGCGGGTTGTGGTGCTGGCCGGTGGCGAACACGTCCATCCCCAGCTCCTCGGCCTTGCGCGCCATGGCCACCGTGGCCTTGATGCGCTCGTTCTCGCTGGGGGTCCGGCCCGTGGTGGGGTCCTGGGTGACGTCCCCGATGGTGAAGACTCCGAGTTGCATGGTGCCTGCCTCCTTCGCGGCGGGACCGTTGCCCGCCCTGGTGTTTCAAATTTGAACTACCTCTGTAATGCGGCATCCCCGAGAAATATTCCAGGGCGGATTGTTGAACAATCTGCGGCCCATCGGGCATGCTGGGGGGTCACACCTGATGAGACGGAGGTCACGCATGACGGTCATGGATCTGAACAGCGACGTGGGCGAGTCGTTCGGCGCCTGGGACATGGGGGACGACGCCGCCATCTTCCGCTCCGTCTCCAGCGCCAACGTGGCCTGCGGCTTCCACGCCGGGGACCCCTCCGTGATGGCGCAGACGTGCCGGGACGCCGTGGCCGCCGGGGTCACCGTGGGAGCGCACGTGGCCTACCGGGACCTCGCGGGCTTCGGCCGCCGCTTCCTGGACTGCTCCCCCACCGAGCTCGCGGACGACGTCCTGTACCAGATGGGCGCCCTGGAGGCCGTGGCCCGTGCCGCGGGCACCACCGTGCGCTACGTCAAGCCCCACGGCGCCCTCTACAACACGATCGTGCACCACGAGACCCATGCCCAGGCCGTGGTGGATGCCGTGAAGGCCTTCGGCGGGGACCTCCCCCTGCTCCTGCTGCCCGGCTCCGTGGCCCTGCACAAGGCGGAGAAAGCCGGGCTGCGCGCGGTGCCGGAGGCGTTCGCAGACCGCGGCTACACCCCCGAGGGCACTCTCGTGTCTCGCCGCGAGCCGGGCGCCGTGCTGAACGACGCCGCCCAGGTCACCCAGCGCATGGTCCGCCTGGCCGAGGACGGCACGCTCACCGCGGTGGACGGCTCCACCGTGCGGATCCAGGCGGAGAGCATCTGCGTGCACGGGGACACCCCGGGCTCAGCGGCCATGGCCGCCGAGGTCCGCGCGGGCCTGGACCGCGCCGGGATCACCGTGCGGTCCTTCGCATGAGCGCAGCACACCCCGGACCGGCACCCCGCACCGCCCAGGGCCCGGGCGCCCAGCAGGCTTCCCGCCCCGGCACGACGGGAACGGAGCGTACCCCGTCCCCCGAGGCCGGCCATACCCCGGAGCTGCGCTGGGCCGGAACCCACGCGTTCCTGCTCGACTGCGGCGAGCTCGCCGACGTCATGCGCTGGCACGCCCACCTCACCGCGCACCCGTTCGCCGGACAGGGCGAGCACGTGGTGGTCGCCCTGTCCGGAGCGCCCGTCGGTGCCCGGATCACCGGCGGGGAGACCGAGCGCTCCGCTCCGTTCTGCGCGCCC
>NZ_JASDCY010000058.1:0-17380 GCF_030407675.1 Kocuria sp. APC 4018
GATCCACTCCACGGCGTCGGCGGCGTCCAGCCAGAACCGCTCGGGATCATCCACGCTCGCGCGGTAGACGGATTCGTAGGTGGGCTGCGACATGGCGTCCTCCGGACGTGGTGCTGGGGCGGGCATCGGCGTACCTTCATGGTAGTGCCCTGCATCACACCGGGCAAGGATTGTGTATACACGATGCCTGCAAAACCCCACTGATTCCGCGGTTTTACTGAATTGCCCACCCTCGGTGTATACAATGGAGTCACCACCACGTCAGGAGGAGTCATGCGAGCTGGAGAACGCGCGTACCGCGAGCTGCGCGCTGACATCGTGTCCTGGCGCCTGACCCCCGGGCAGGTGCTCGGGGAGGTGGACCTTTCCGAGCGGCTCGGGATCTCCCGCACCCCGGTCCGCGAGGCCCTGTCCCGGCTCACCGCGGACGGGCTGACCGAGCCGCACAACGGCCGCGGCGTCGTCGTCAGCGCGATCTCCTCCGAGGACGTCCGCGCGCTGTACGAGCTGCGGGACACCCTGGACTGCCGGGCCGCGGAGCTGGCCGCCGAGCGCGGCGACCGCGAGACCTTCCGGGAGCTCGCGGAGCAGCTCTCGCACATCGCGGAGACGCTCACCGGGGACCCGGACCACGTGGCGTACTACGAGCTCGTGGACCGCATGGACGCGGAGATCGACGCCGCCGCGCAGAACCCCTACCTGCAGCAGGCACTGGCCAATGTGCGGCTGCACCTCGCGCGGGTCCGCCGGCTGTCCACGTCCAACCCGCGCCGCCTGGCCGTGGCCGCCGCGGAGCACGAGGCCATCGCCCGCGCGATCGCGGAGGGCGACGCCGCCCTCGCCGTGGCCACCACCCGCGTCCACCTCAAGAACGCGCTCGGCAACGCCCTGCGCACCCCCGAGCTCGCCGCCGTCCCGGTGGCCTCCTGAGCGGCCGCCCCGCGGCACCACGACCACGTCGAAAACCACGCACCACGCACTGAAAGGAACACCCGTGACCGTCACACACACCGTGCGCACGTACTCCTCCAAGGAAGAGCTGCCCCGCGAGGAGCAGCTGGCCCACAAGCTCGCCTCCGTGGCCACAGACCCCGTGGCCGTGGAGCCCGAGGTGGTGGACATGGTGATCAACCGGATCATCGACAACGCCTCCGTGGCCATCGCCTCCCTCAACCGCGGCCCGATCGTCTCCGCGCGCTCGCAGGCGCTGTGCCACAAGGTGGTGCCGAACGCCGGGTTCTCCGGCCAGGGCTCCCTGCTCTACGGCGCCCCGGAGGACGACGCCGCCGTGTCCCCCGAGTGGGCCGCGTGGGCCAACGGCGTGGCCGTGCGCGAGCTGGACTACCACGACACCTTCCTCTCCGCGGAGTACTCCCACCCCGGTGACAACATCCCGCCGATCCTCGCCGTGGCGCAGCACGTGGGCAGCACCGGCGAGGACCTGATCCGCGGCATCGCCACGGGCTACGAGGTCCAGGTGGACCTCGTGAAGGGCATCTGCCTGCACGAGCACAAGATCGACCACATCGCGCACATCGGCCCGTCCGCCTCCGCGGGCATCGGCACCCTGCTGGGCCTGGACACCGAGACGATCTTCCAGGCCATCGGCCAGGCGCTGCACACCACCACGCAGACCCGCCAGTCCCGCAAGGGCGAGATCTCCACGTGGAAGGCCCACGCCCCCGCGTTCGCCGGGAAGATGGCCGTGGAGGCCGTGGACCGTGCGATGCGCGGACAGACCTCCCCCACCCCCATCTACGAGGGTGAGGACGGCGTGATCGCGTGGCTGCTCTCCGGCCCGAAGGCCAGCTACGAGGTGCCCCTGCCCGCCCCGGGCGAGGCCAAGCGCGCCATCCTGGACACGTACACCAAGGAGCACTCCGCGGAGTACCAGGCGCAGGCGTGGATCGACCTGGCCCGCAAGCTGCACCGCGAGCACCCCGAGGTCACCGACCCCGCCAATGTGGAGTCGGTGCTCATCAGGACCTCCCACCACACCCACTACGTGATCGGCTCCGGGGCCAACGACCCCCAGAAGTACGACCCCACGGCCTCGCGCGAGACCCTGGACCACTCCATCCCCTACATCTTCACGGTCGCCCTGCAGGACGGCGCGTGGCACCACGTGGACTCCTACGCACCGGAGCGCGCCGGCCGCCCGGACACTGTGGAGCTGTGGCACAAGGTCACCACGGAGGAGGATCCCGAGTGGACCCGCCGCTACCACTCCCTGGACATCTCGGAGAAGGCGTTCGGCGGCTCCGTGGAGATCACCATGAAGGACGGCTCCGTGGTCACGGACCAGATCGCCGTGGCGGACGCCCACCCGCTCGGTGCGCGGCCGTTCGCCCGCGAGCAGTACATCACCAAGTTCCGCACCCTGGCCGAGGGTCTCGTGGCCCCCGAGGAGATCGAGCGCTTCCTGGACACCGTCCAGCGCCTGCCCGAGCTCAAGGCCGGGGAGCTGGGGCAGCTCAACATCGCCGCCGCAGTGGAGCTGGAGAAGTCGCCGAAGGGAATCTTCTGATCATGCTGTACACCACCGTGACCCCCGCCCAGAAGCGTGAGCGCTTCCGCGAGCTGCTCGCCGCACCGGAGATCGCCCAGTTCCCGGGCGCCTTCACCCCGCTGTCCACCAAGCTCATCCAGGAGCAGGGCTTCGAGGGCGTCTACATCTCCGGCGGCGTGCTGGCCAACGAGCTCGGGCTGCCGGACATCGGGCTGACCACGCTCACCGAGGTCGCCACCCGCGCCGGTCAGATCGCCCGCGGCACGGACCTGCCGTGCCTCGTGGACGCCGACACCGGTTTCGGCGAGCCCATGAACGTGGCGCGCACCGTGCAGGAGCTCGAGGACGCCGGGCTGGCCGGGTGCCACATCGAGGACCAGTTCAACCCCAAGCGCTGCGGCCACCTGGACGGCAAGAACGTGGTGGACACCGCCACCGCCGTCAAGCGCATCCGCGCCGCCGTGGAGGCCCGCCGGGACCCGAACTTCGTGGTCATGGCCCGCACGGACATCCGCGGCGTGGACGGTTTCGACGCCGCCGTGGAGCGTGCCCAGGCGCTCGCCGAGGCCGGGGCGGACGTGATCTTCCCCGAGGCCATGGCGGACCTCTCGGAGTTCGAGCGCATGGCCGAGGCGCTTGACGTCCCGATCCTCGCGAACATGACCGAGTTCGGGAAGTCCGAGCTGTTCACCAGGCAGCAGCTGCAGGACGCGGGGGTGTCGATGATCATCTACCCCGTGTCCCTGGAGCGCCAGGCCATGGGTGCCATCGAACGTCTGCTCACCACCATCCGAGAGGACGGCACCCAGCAGGCGCAGGTGGAGAACATGCTCACGCGCAAGCGGCTCTACGAGCTGGTGGACTACACCGGGTACAACCAGTTCGACTCCGGGGTCTTCAACTTCGAGGTGCCGGGCACCCCGAACTCCTGACTCCCCGTTCCCACCCCGCCTACTCTGGTGGGGTGGGAACCATCACACGTTCTTAGTCCACAGCTGTCGAAGGAGATCAACCGTGGCCGATACCGAAATCCGCAAGGGACTCGCCGGTGTGGTGGCGGACGCCACCGCCGTGTCCAAGGTCAACGCCGAGACCAACTCCCTGCTCTACCGGGGCTACCCCGTGCAGGAGCTCGCCGAGAAGTGCTCCGCGGAGGAGGTGGCCCTGCTGCTGTGGAACGGCGAGCTGCCGTCCGCGGAGGAGCTCGAGGCCTTCCGCATCCTCGAGCGCGAGAACCGCGCCCTGACCCCCGAGCTCAAGCGCGTGATCGACGAGCTGCCCACCACGTGCCACCCCATGGACGTGTGCCGCACCGCCGCGTCCGTGATCGGCGCCCAGCACCCCCTGGCGGAGGACAACTCCCCCGAGGCCGAGCTGCGCAAGGCCCAGGAGCTCTTCGCGGTCATGCCCGCCGTGGTCTGCTACGACCAGCGCCGCCGTCACGGCCAGGAGGTCGTGGAGCCCCGCGAGGACCTGGACTACGCGCAGAACTTCCTGTGGATGGCCTTCGGCGAGGAAGCTGCCCCCGAGGTGGTGGACGCGTTCCGCGTGTCGATCATCCTGTACGCGGAGCATTCCTTCAACGCGTCCACCTTCACGGCGCGCGTGATCACCTCCACGCTGTCGGACCTGCACTCCGCGGTCACCGGTGCGATCGGCGCCCTCAAGGGACCGCTGCACGGCGGCGCCAACGAGGCCGTGATGCACACCTTCGAGGAGCTCGGGATCCGCAAGGAGGAGACCGCCGAGGAGGCCGAGAAGCGCGCCAAGGAGTGGATGGACCAGGCGCTGGCCGAGAAGAAGAAGGTCATGGGCTTCGGGCACCGCGTGTACAAGCACGGCGACTCCCGCGTGCCCACCATGCAGGACGCGCTGTTCCGCATGCTGGCGCACTACGACCGCCAGGAGATCCTGGGGCTCTACAACGGCCTGGCCAAGTCCATGGACGAGGCCAAGTCCATCAAGCCCAACCTGGACTACCCCGCCGGCCCCACGTACTGGCTCATGGGCTTCGACATCCCCACGTTCACACCCATCTTCGTGTGCGCGCGGATCGCGGGCTGGACGGCCCACATCATGGAGCAGCGCGCGAACAACTCCCTGATCCGCCCGCTCTCGGACTACAACGGCCCGGACGAGCGCCACCTGAGCTGACTCCGTCACCGGACCGGAACGCCCGCGGGCCCCCCGGTCCGGTGCACTGCGGCTCGTGAGCAGCACCACGCAGACGACCCGTGGCCCCTCCGGGGGACCACGGGTCGTCTCGTCCACAGTGCCGTCCTCCCCGGACGCGGGCCCCGCACTCTCGTTCACCGCACATCACTCGTTCACCACCCGTGGCTCATCCACCGCTCGTCGCGTGTCCACCGCACGTGGCTCGTGCCCGGTGCGGTCCCGGGCCGCAGTGCGCGGCCGGCTCGGTGGCCACTGCGGGAGGGGTCAGTAGCTGGGAGCGTCGGGCAGGCCCAGGTAGGACTCCAGGTCGGGTTTCCCGCTGTTCTTCACGCTCGTGGCGGTGTCCTCGCCCACGTAGCGCAGGTGCCACGGCTCGTAGGCGTAGCCGGTGGTGCCCGTGCGCCCGTCCGGGTACCGCACCACGAACCCGTACTCGTGTGCGTGATCGGCCACCCAGCGGCCCTGAGGGGTGTCCTCGAAGCACGCGAGCAGGGCGCACGAACCGTCCGGCGCGCCCACGTCGATGGCCAGACCGGTCTGGTGCTCCGAGTGCCCGGGGCGCGCGGAGATCGAGTCGGCGGTCTCCCGTCCGTACGTCGAGGTGTACTGCTCGTACAGTCCCACCTGCGTGGCGTAGTCCCGGTACCCGCTCACGGCTGTGAGCTCCACCCCCTGCTCCGCCGCAGCGCGTGACATCCGCTCGTACGCGGCCGCGGCGTCGTCGCGCAGCTGCACGCCCCCGCCCACGTCCCGCAGCGGAGCGGGCGCGTAGTCCTGCGGGGACAGCGCCCGCTGCTTGTTGACGACGACGCCCGCGCTGGCTGCCTCGTCCACGTCCCGGTGCACGGTGGTGCCGTCCGCCTCGGTCCACGTGATGCTCCCGCGCTGGTAGCGCACCTCGCACGTCCCGTCGGAACAGGTTTCCCGGCTCACCGGGTAGCCGAGCGGCCCGTGCTCGGATCCCTCGGCCCGCCACCGGGCGTAGATCGCTCCGCGCTGCGCCCGCGCGCCCGTGTCGGGCGACCAGTAGATGGCGCCCTTGTCGTACTCGCGGTAGCACCCCTTGTCCCGTAGCTCGCACGACTCCTCGGACGTGGGCTCGCCGAGCCAGTCCTGGGCCTGCGGCAGGCCGTCGTACTCGGCCTCGATGCCCGTCACGGCGGACGCGGGAGTCGTTCCGGCCGTGAGCAGGGTCGCGGCGAGCGGAACGGCCAGAAGGGCGGAGGGCAGGCGCGTGAACGGTTTCATCCCTCCCAGGGTAGACCGGGTCCGTGACGGGAGGGTGAACGGCCGGAGGTGCAGAAGCAATCGCCGTCCCGCCCACTGGGCGGGTCCGGCTCAGCGGGCCCGCGGGTGGGAGGTGGCGTACACCTCGCGCAGGGACTCCACGGACACCCTCGTGTAGATCTGCGTGGTGGCCAGGGACGCGTGCCCCAGCAGTTCCTGCACCACGCGCAGGTCCGCGCCGCCCTCGAGCAGGTGGGTGGCAAAGGAGTGCCGCAGCGTGTGGGGCGTGATCCTGTCCTCCTGGTGGATGGTGCGCGCGGCGTCCTTGACCATGGTCCAGGCGGTCTGCCGTGAGATCCGTGAGCCCCGGGCGTTGAGGAACACGGCGGGAGTTCCCCTGCCGTGGCGCGCCAGCTCGGGGCGTGCGCGCACCAGGTAGCGCTCCAGCGCGGTCACGGCGTACGAGCCCACGGGTACCAGCCGGTGCTTGTCCCCCTTGCCCACGAGCCGGATCAGCGCGAGCTCCTCGTCGTCCAGGCCCGCGAGGTCGTCCACGTCCAGGGCCACAGCCTCCGAGATGCGCGCACCGGTGGCGTAGAGCAGCTCGAGGAACGCGCGGGCGCGCAGTCCCGCGGGCGTCTCGGGATCGGGGGCCGCCAGCAGGTTCTCCACCTCGGTGACCCCGATCGCCTTCGGCAGCCGCTGCGGCGGCGGCGGCGGGCTGACCCGCGAGGCCGCGTCCGCGTCCACGGTCGACTCGGTGGCCCAGAACGCGTGGGCCCCGCGCACCGCGGCGAGCACCCGGGCGCTGCTGCGCGCCGAGAGGGGCGGGTGCTCGTCGTCCCCCTCCCGCAGCACACGGATGAACGCCCGCACGTGGTCGGTGGTGATGTCCCGCGGCACGCGCACGTCCGGCGCGGTCCGCGTGAGGTGGCCCAGGTAGCGTCTCAGGTCACGCCGGTAGGCGGTCACCGTGTTCTGTGCCAGTCCGCGCTCCACCACCAGGTGGTCCAGGTAGCGCCCCACGGCCCGCACCAGTTCCACCGCGGGCTCCTGCTCCGAGGCCGACGCCGCTGGCTCCCGTCTGGCGGGCTCCTGCACCACCACGGGAAGCGGCTCCGTGTCGGGACCGGTCTCCGGCTGCGCGGCCTCCCCGTTCCGGGTGACCCGCGGGGAGGCATCCGGCGTCCCGCTCCGCCGCGGCAACGTGTCCGGGAACCCCGCCTCCGCCGTGTTGAGACCCCGGCGTGGGTTCTCCGCACTCAGCCCCTGGTGGTCGTTCACCCGGCGTGCTGAGGGCGGGCCGACCACGGCGCGTCCGGAGCCCGCAGAGTGCTCCAGTCGCGGGCGCGGGCGATGTGCGCGGCCAGGACGCCCAGTGCAGCGGCCGGGGACGTGAGGCGGCCGTCCAGCACGGCGGCCACGGCGTCGTCGAGATCCGCGAAGCCGGCGACGATCTCCGCCTCCTCGCCCTCCCGCGTGAACCGCTGGGCCGCCGGGACCTCTCTGAGCCCCCGCGCCAGGAAGATCCGGTTGGCCTCGGCAGAGGAACCCGGGGAGTTGTCGAAGTCCACGAGCGTGTCCCACTGCTCGGCGCGCAGGTCCGCCTCCTCCCCCAGTTCACGCTGGGCCGCGTCCAGGGCGGGCTCGCCCGAGACGTCCAGGAGGCCGGCGGGGATCTCCCACATGCGCAGCCGCACCGGGTGACGGTACTGGTTGATCAGCAGCACCCGGTCGCGCTCGTCGAGGGCCACGATCGAGACCGCCCCGGGGTGGGTGATGAACTCCCGGGTGAGCCCGTTCTCCTGGCCCGCCATGCGGAACGTCTCCCGGCACACGTCCCAGATCGCGCCGTCGAACACGGTCTCCGAGGACTCCGCCGCGTGGGGGTCGGGGGTGTCGTGCAACTGCTCAGAGGTGATGTCGGTGAAGTCCATGGTGTCTCCGTTCGGTGGTCGGTGGCCCGTCACTGGCGGCGGGATGTGCGGGACCGTGGTGGTCGCCGAGCAGTCACGGCGCCGGGTGCATGCGCCCGGATCGCGTCCTCCAGGGTCGGGCACGGGGTGACGAACGGGCCCCGACAACCGGTGGTGCGTCGTCGGGGCCCGTGTCAGAAGAGCTGCGGGTCAGGCGTGCGCCTGCACGCCGCGCCGCTCCAGGGCGGCCCGGACCAGACCGTCGAAGAGCGGGTGGGGGCGCGTGGGACGCGACGCGAGCTCGGGGTGCGCCTGGGTGGCCACGTAGTACGGGTGCTCCTCGCGGGGCAGCTCCACGAACTCCACGAGGGTGCCCTCCGGCGAGGTGCCCGAGATCCGCAGCCCGGCCTCGGCCAGGGCGTCGCGGTACGCGTTGTTGACCTCGTAGCGGTGGCGGTGGCGCTCGGAGACCTCGGTGGTGCCATAGGTCTCGGCCACCACGGAGCCCTCGGCGAGTGCGGCGGGGTACAGGCCCAGACGCATGGTGCCGCCCAGATCACCCGCGCCCTCGACGAACTGCTTCTGCTCCTCCATGGTCGCGATCACGGGGGTGTCGGTATCGGGGTCGAACTCGGTGGAGGACGCGTTGGGCAGCCCCACCTCGTTGCGCGCGTACTCGATGACCATGCACTGCAGGCCCAGGCACAGCCCCAGGGTGGGAACCTTGTGCGTGCGAGCCCACGTCAGCGCGCCCAGCTTGCCCTCCAGGCCACGGATGCCGAAGCCTCCGGGCACGCAGATGGCGTCCACGTCGCCGAGTTCGCGCTGCGCCCCCTCGGGGGTGTCGCACAGGTCCGAGGCCACCCACTTGAGGTTGACCTTGGCGTTGTTGGCGAACCCGCCGGCGCGCAGGGCCTCGGAGACCGAGAGGTACGCGTCCGGGAGGTCGATGTACTTGCCCACGAGGGCGACCGTGACCTGGTGCTCGGGCTCGTGCACCGCCGTGAGCAGGCGAGACCACTGGCGCAGGTCCGCGTCCTGGTAGTCCAGACCCAGGTAGTCGAGGATGTACGTGTCCAGGCCCTGGGTGTGCAGGGTGTTGGGGATGTCGTAGATGCTCGGTGCGTCTGCGCAGGAGATCACGGCGTCCAGGTCCACGTCGCACGCGCTGCCGATCTTGCGCAGCATGGCGTCCGGGACGTCCCGGTCGCAGCGCAGGACGAGGGCGTCCGGCTGGATGCCGAGACCGCGAAGCGTGGCCACGGAGTGCTGGGTGGGCTTGGTCTTGAGCTCACCGGAGGGGCCGATGAACGGGATCAGGGACACGTGCAGGTAGAACACGTTGCGCCGACCCACGTCCTGGCGCACCTGGCGGGCGGCCTCGATGAACGGCTGGGACTCGATGTCGCCCACCGTGCCGCCGATCTCGGTGATGATGATGTCCGGGGCGTTCTCGTCCTCGGCGCGGCGGCGCATGCGGCGCTTGAGCTCGTCCGTGATGTGGGGAATCACCTGCACCGTGTCCCCGAGGTACTCGCCGCGGCGCTCCTTGGCGATCACCGTGGAGTACACCTGCCCGGTGGTCACGTTGGCGGAGGCGTCCAGGTTCTCGTCCAGGAAGCGTTCGTAGTGCCCGATGTCCAGGTCCGTCTCCGCGCCGTCGTCGGTCACAAAGACCTCGCCGTGTTGGAACGGGTTCATGGTGCCCGGATCCACGTTCAGATAGGGATCCAGCTTCTGCATGGTCACGGACAGCCCGCGTGCTCGCAGGAGCATGCCGAGCGAGGATGCGGTGAGCCCCTTGCCGAGGGACGAGGCCACACCACCCGTGACGAAGATCTGCCGGGTCACCTTGCCGTTGTTCTTTTCTGTGCCTGCCTCGCGGGCGGCGTCCTGAGCATCAACCACGGGATTCGAGCCTACCATTCGTGTCGTGTGCGGGGTACGGGGGTCTGCGGTCATGCGGTGGCGTCCCGCAGGAGTTCACGGGCGTGCTCGCGGGCGGCGTCCGAGTCCTCGTGCCCGGCGAGCATCCGCGCCAGCTCGACCACCCGTTCCTCCTCGGTGAGGACCTTCACGTCCGAGACGCTCGAGTCCGAGGACTTGGTCACGAGGATGTGCTGGTCCGCGAAGGCCGCCACCTGGGGCAGGTGGGTGACCACCAGGACCTGCACGTTGCGGGCGAGCATCTTGAGCCGGCGTCCGATCTCCACGGCCGCCTTGCCGCCCACCCCGGAGTCCACCTCGTCGAAGACGAACGTGGGCACGGGATCCACCTCGGAGAGCACGACCTCCAGCGCCAGCATGATGCGGGAGAGCTCACCGCCCGAGGCGCCCTTGCCGAGCGGACGAGGGGTGGCCTGGGCGTGCGGGGCGAGCATGAACTCGACGGTGTCCCGGCCGTCGTCCGTGAAGCGCTCCGAGGGTTCCACCGTCACCACGAGAGATGCGTTGGGCATGGCCAGTGCCGTGAGCTCCGCGCTCACGGCGGCCGCCAGCTTCTCCGCGGCCGCTCGCCGCAGCGTCAGCAGGGTGGCGGCGTGCTTCTCGAGGGACGCGTGCAGCCTCTCCCCCTCGGCCCGCAGCTGCTCCTCGCGATGGGGGTCCACCACGAGCTCGTCCAGCTGGGTGCGCGCCTCGTCCGCCCAGCTCAGCACCTCGTCGATCGTGGCGCCGTACTTCTTGGTCAGAGCGCGCAGCGCGCTGCGGCGGGCCTCGACCTCCGCGAGGCGCGCCGGGCCGTCCTCGTCCAGACCGCTCGCGTAGCCGGAGAGGTCCGCGGCCACGTCGGCGGCCACCACGGTCAGCTCGCGCACACGAGCTGCGAGCGCCGCGAGGTCCGGGTCCGCGTCGGACTCCAGCTCGAGGGCCTGCTGGGCGTGGGACAGCAGGGCCACGGCGTTGGCCTCCGGGGCGTCGTCGGCCTCGGAACCGCTGAGGGCCGCGTGCGCGGTGGTGGCCGCGGTGCGCAGGGACTCCAGGTTGGTGAGCTTCTCGCTCTCGGCGTCCAGCTGCGTGTCCTCGCCCGGGACGGGCTCTACGGCGTCGATCTCCGCGAGGGCTGTGGTGAGGCTCTGGGCCTGCAACGCGCGTTCGCGGGAGTTCTCCTTGGCGGCCCGCAGGGTGGCGACGACGCTACGGTAGCGGGCGAGCTCCTCCCGGTACACGGCGAGCTCGGCCGCGACCGGCTGCCCCGCATAGTCGTCCAGGGCCGTGCGCTGCGCCCCGGCGGACTTCAGCCGCAGCTGGTCCGACTGGCCGTGCACGGCCACGAGGGACTCCCCCACCGCAGCGAGCGTTCCCACGGGTGCCGACCGTCCTCCGACGTGGGCGCGGCTGCGGCCCTCCGCGGAGACGGTGCGTGAGATCAGGATGAGCGCTTCGTCGCCGCCCCCGACCTCCTCGCGGTCCACGGTGCCGCCCGACTCCTCCACGAGCCCGACCGCCGCGTGGTCCACCGGCACGCGCACGGTGGCCTCCGCGAGCGCCTTTGAGCTGCCCGAGCGCACCGCGCCGGCGTCCGCGCGGTTGCCCAGGAGCATGCCGAGGGCCGTGACCACCATGGTCTTTCCGGCCCCGGTCTCGCCCGAGAGGATCGAGAGACCTGGGCCCAGGGGCAGGACGGCGTCGGTGATGACGCCGAGGTCGTGGATGTGGATTTCCTCGATCATGATCCGCTGGTTCCGTTCGGGTCATCGGCGTCCGGGGTGCAGGTCCCGCCACGTCCCAGTGGTCCGTGGTGCGGGATCTCCCGCCCCACGCTGAGCTTGGGCTGGGAGAGGTCCTGCGCCACCACCGTGGTGGGCTGGACCATGGGCAGCGCGGTGGTCATGGACTCCACCTGCTCACCGGGCCGGGGGCCGCGCCACCCGGCGATCGGCAGTTCGAACTTCTTGACGAGCCGTTCCGAGAAGGGCGTGGCGTGCATGCGCGCGAGGTTCACGGACTTCTCGGAGCGCCGCACCTCGATCCTGGACCCGGGCGGCAGGTCCACGGTGCGCCGACCGTCGCACCACAGCACGCCGCGGGCGTCCGTTCGGGTGAGGACCTCCACGGCCAGCATGGAGCGCGGGGAGATCACCAGTGGACGGGAGAACAGCGCGTGGGCGGACAGCGGCACCATGAGCAGTGCCTCGACCTCCGGCCACACCACGGGCCCGCCCGCGGAGAACGCGTAGGCGGTGGACCCGGTGGGGGTGGCCATGACCACGCCGTCGCAGCCGAAGGTGGACAGCGGGCGGCGGTCCACCTCGGTGACCACCTCGATCATCTTCTCGCGGTCGCCCTTCTCCACGGAGGCCTCGTTCAGCGCCCACGTGTGCAGGACTTTGCGCCGGTGCTCCCACACGGTGACGTCCAGCGCCATGCGGCGTTCCACCGTGTACCGCCCGTCCACGATGGCCTCGACGGTCTCGTTCAGACCCGAGCGCTCGGACTCGGCGAGGAATCCCACGTGCCCCAGGTTCACGCCCAGCAGCGGTGTGTCCACTCCCCGGACGAGCTCCGCCGCGCGCAGGATCGAGCCGTCGCCACCGAGGACCATGACGATCTCGATGTCCTTGAGGGCGACGTCCTCCTCGAGGATCTCCACCGGGGACATGTCCAGCCCGTCCGCGCACAGCTCCTCGAGGTCCGGACGTGAGAGAACGGGGACCAGCCCCGCGGAGTGCAGCTGCGCGCACGACTGGCGCGCGGCGTCCTTCGCCTCGGGACGGCCCGTGTGGGTCATCACCAGGATCTTCCGGCTCACGTGCTGCAGATCATCCTCCTGCGTTCGGCTCCCACCGTGCGTTGACGCGTTCCACACTACGCGAGCACTCCGACGCCGCCGGCGGTCCGCGGGCGGCGGCACCGCACGAAGAACTCCACGTTGCCGTCCTGCCCGGGCAGCGGGCTCGGGGCGGTGGCCAGGACGTCCAGCCCGACGTCGCCCGCTCGGTCGGTGACGCGCCGCACCGCGTCCGCGCGGGCCTGCTCGGACGTGACCACCCCCGTGCGGGACAGGTTGTGGACTCCCACCTCGAACTGCGGTTTGACCATGAGCAACAGGTCCCCTCCGGGCTCCGTGGCGCCGGCCAGGGCCTCGACCACGAGGGTCAGGGAGATGAACGAGAGGTCGCACACCGTGAGCTGCGCGGGCCCACCGATCTGCTCCGGCTCCAGGTAGCGCACGTTGAGTCCTTCGTGGACGACCACGCGGGGATCTGCGCGCAGCTCGGGGACCAGCTGGTCGTGTCCCACGTCCACGGCAACCACTTCGCGGGCGCCCCGGCGCAGCAGGACGTCCGTGAAGCCGCCCGTGGAGGCTCCGGCGTCCAGGCACCGCCTGCCCGCGGGGTCCACGTCCGGGAAGCACTCCAGCGCACCCGCCAGCTTGTGGCCGGCGCGGCTCACGTACTCGTCCTCGGCCGACGGCGCGACCTCCACCACGTCCTGCTCCCCCACCGGCGTGGCCGGTTTGGTGACAGGGACGCCGTTGACGGCCACGCGGCCGTCCTTGATCCACGCCGCGGCCGCGGTGCGCGAGCGGGCGAGCCCACGCTCCGTGAGCACCCGGTCGAGTCGCGGGGTCACCGTGACTCGCGTCCGGCGGGGTGGTTCTGGCCGGGTGCCCGGCCGGGAACCCCGGCCACCGAGGACGGTGACGCCGGGGACTGGGACCTCGGTGACTGCAACGCCGGGGACTGGGACTCCGAGGCCGGTGACCCTGGGGACTGTGACCCTGGGCGCGGGGGCCCCGGAGGAACCAGCCCTGCGGGCAGAGATGCCGGATCCTGCGCCAGAATCCGCTCCAGCTCCGTGTGCAGTTCGGCGAACACCGCCGCCCGCTGGGCCACGGGCATCCGGGAGATCTGGGGCTCACGTGCCAGCACGGCGTCGACCGGTCCGAACCCCGTCCGGGGAACGACGCTGCCCGGGACGTCGTCCCGACCGGACCCGGACCCCGCGGGTGACTCCCGCCCCACGGACGACTCCTGCGGCGCAGACGACTCCTGAGGCCCGGACGAATCGTGGGCGGTGGAAGTGTCGTTGGCGATTGAGGTGTCGTGCGGCGTCACCGACCCCGTGGTCGGGCCGTTGTGAACGCGTGAGTTGAGACTGGGCGTCGATTCGGGCCCGGAGATGGGTCCCCCCGGCGGGGGCGCGTCCTGTGAATCGGACGAGCCGCGTGAGGCCGCCGCAGCCTCGGGTGCCGGTTCGTGGTTCACGAGGGGTCCTTCCACTGCAGCTGCGGCTTTGTGGGCTGCTCGGCATCCGGGTGCACGTTCCACCACGCGGCGCAGGCCGCGCGCCAGCCGTCCAGGTGGTCCTTCTCTGCCGTCACGGACACGAGGTCACCCTCCACCTCCGCGACCGCGTGCCCACACGTGGCCCGCACCCCGGGGCCGCGGTGCTCCACGGTGATCCGCGGGTACGGCTCGAAGAGCTCGCGGAGCGAACCCAGGAGGAACGTGGGTCGCTGCGCCGAGCACGCGGCCAGTACGGTGGCCGCAGAGTCCACTCCGGTCAGCACCTCGATGCTCTGCATGCCAGCGTTGTGCGCCCCCTGGATGTCGGTGTCCAGCCGATCCCCGACCACCGCCGGGCGGGTGGAGCCCACGCGGTCGGCGGCCTCCTGAAAGATCGGGGCCTCGGGCTTTCCCGCCACGAGCGGATCCCTGCCCGATGCCGCGGCCACGGCCGCCACCAGGGTCCCGTTGCCCGGCGCAATGCCGCGCTCCTTGGGAATCGTGCGGTCGGTGTTGGTGGCGCACCACAGCACGGACTCGTCCGCGAGCGTGAACGCGGCCTCGGCGAGCTGCTCCCAGCCCAGATGCGGATCGAAGCCCTGCACCACGGCCACGGGGTCGTCGGCCTGGGAGTCCACCGGCACCAGCCCGACGTCGCGGATCTCGTCGGCCAGCGCGCTCGAGCCCGTGACCAGCACCCGGGCGGAGGGCCGCAGCCGCTCCGCGAGCAGAGTGGCCGCGGCCTGCGCCGAGCTGACCACGTGCTCCACCCTGGTGGGAGCCCCGAGAGCGGAGATGTGCTCCGCCACGGCGCTCGGTGGCCGGGAGGCATTGTTCGTGACGTACACGACGGCACGGCCGGAGCGCCGCACCGCGTCGAGAGCCTCCGGCGCGCCGTCGATCGCGTGCGGCCCCGCGTAGACCACACCGTCCAGGTCGCACAGCAGGGCGTCGAACCGCTCGATCAGCGGCGCGCCCTCGTCCACCGCGGGTCGAATCCGCTCAGTCTGCACGGTGCTCCGGGGTGTCCTCGCCCACGTGCTCAGCAGGATCCGCCTCCTGGGCGGTGTCCCCGTGTACTGCGGATTCGGTGCGATGGGCAGGCGCGTTCGTCTCTGCAGACGCACCCTGCGCGGCCGGTGCAGCGGAGCCGGAGGGCGCAGCCGTCTCAGGGGCACCGACGCCAGGAGCCGTCCCGGCCGTACCGGAGGGCCCGGCGGACACGGCGGACTCGACCGCTTCGGCAGACTCGGCAGTTTCGGCGGTTCCGGCAGACTCGGCGGTCCTAACAGGCGCAGCGGTCTCGGCAGAGGCGGAAAAGTCAGACGCTCCCGCCGGCTCCGTCGGCTCCGGAGCCTCCGCTGGGCGGTTCGAGGACGTCCCGTCACCGGAACCGCGCTCCTCAGAGTCACGGTCCCCAGAACGGTCGGCTGTTTCCGGCTCCGGTGCGCTGTGACGCCGTTGGGCCTCGCGCACGGTCCGCCGCGCCTCTTCCTCGTCGAGGTCGTCACCGAGGTCGACGATCTCGGGCTCGGAGAACTGGCCCATGCCCAGGGCAGCCTCCGCGACGATGGCCTGGCGCTCCCAGCCCATCGACTCCTTGTCCCGGCCCACGGCCCGCAGTGCCTCCGCATAGGCGCGGAAGAGCTTGGGGCTGTAGACGAAGCCCCGGTTCTTGTCGAGCTGCGGGATCTCGAGGGAGGCCAGGGCGGCGTCGTGGTCGCCCGCGTCGGCGTGGATGCCCGAGACGACCATGGCGAGCTCCGCCTTGCCCTCGGCATCCAGCTGCGCCGCGGCGTCGGAGGTCGCCTCCTCCATGGCCTTGTCCGAGCGGCCCAGGGCCCGCTGGCAGTCGACCATGAGGGGGAGGTGCTCCTGGGAGCCCGAGATGCGACGGTGGGTGCGCAGCTCCTTCAGTGCGAGCGCGTAGTCTCCCGCCGCGTAGGCCGCGACACCCGCGGCCTCGCGCACGACGCCGATGCGTCCCGCCTTGCGGACGGCCGCGTTCGCATGCTCCAGCGCGAACTCGGGATCGTCGTCGAGGTAGCGCGCGGTCATCACGAGGTGCTGGGACACGCGTTCCGCGTTGCTGGGTTCAAGGGCCTTGAGCTCGTGGTGCATCGTGCGGTCGAGCTCCCGACCGGTGACGTCCGCATCGATCTCCGGGGCCACGAACCGCGGGCGCGTGTCGTCGAAACCGCGCCGGTCCGTGCGGTCGTACGAGCCGAACTCGCCACGGCGATCACCCCCACGGGCGTGGCGGTCCTGTCCGCCCCGGTCGTGCCGCGCCTCGAAACGGTCCCCGCGGCCGCCGCTGCCTCCGCGGTCGTCCCGGTGCCCCCGTCCCGAGCCCCCGGTGGAACCACGGTGGTCGCGGGACTGATATCCGCCACGGGCGTCCGCGCGGCCGCGACCGTCGCCGCGCGCATCCGACCGGGAGAAGCCACCACTGCGGGGGGCGTCCCGGTGCCGGGCATCCCTGTCACCCCGGCGGTCCGCCGAGTCTCCCCGGTAACCGTCCCTGCCGCGTCCCGGCCCACCGGCACTGCCTCGGCGTTCCTCGCCGCCGCGCTCGTCGAAGCGGCGCCGGTCGGTGCCGGACCCGTAGGACCGGCCGTCCCGACGATCGCGGTCCTGGCGCTCACGCCCAACGGAGCCCCGATCGTTCCCTCCGCGGTAGCCTTCCGATCCCCCGCTCTCACGACGCCGCCCGTCCCGGTCGCCGCCGAAGCCACGGTTCCCGCGGTCCTCACGGCTCTGGTAGTCGTCCCGGGACCGCGAACCGCGATCATCGCGGCGACCCTCGAACCGGCGATCTCCACGGTCGTCACGGCCCCGGTAGCCACCGCGTGCACCGTCACGCTCACCGCGGCGGTAGTCGTTGCGGTCGTCACGGCGGCGGTCGTCACGGCCGCCCGGGGCCCGGTCATCGCGCCGCGCCGGTCGTCCCCCTGCATAGCGGTCATCGCGGCCGGCACCGCGCCCAGGGCCTTGACCCTCGCCGCGCCCCCGGTAGTCGTCCCGGTCGGAGCCGGCCCGGTAGCCGTCGCGCCCGCCCCGGTCCCCACCGTCGCGGGATGCGGGACCCCCACGCCATCCACCGCGTGGTCCGCCGCGGTCCTCGCGGCCGCGCCAGCCACCGCGCTCACCCTCGTCCCGCCGACGATCCGAGTGATCGCGGGAACCGTGCTGATCAGATGCGCTCAAGGGGTGTCTCCTACTGCGGCCTCAGGCCTTGGTGTTCAGGTCATCGACGGGCGATGTCCACTGGTCTGCTGAGCATTCTACAAACGGTCACCGACCGCCTCACAATGCCCCCGCCC
>NZ_JASDCY010000059.1:0-17115 GCF_030407675.1 Kocuria sp. APC 4018
GCCCCGACGCCCGGGTGCCCCGGCCCGGCCCGTCCGGGGGCCGCCGGACCCGGTGCGGGACTCCCGGAGCCGGACACGACGACGGCCGCGCACCGAGGTGCGCGGCCGTCGTCGCGGGGTGACGCCGAGACGTCGCCCGTCCGTCAGGACGTTAGTTCTTCATGTCCTTGGCGTCCGGAGCGGGGTGCGCCGGCTCCATGTCCACGTCCTTCTCGGTGGTCGCGGGCTTCGGGAGCTTCGCGTCCGTGTCCTTGGAGGACGAGCGCTGGGCCTTCTCCTTGACGGAGGCGGCGCCGTCCTGGGCCTTGTCCTTGACGGCCGCGGCGCCTTCGGACGCCTTGGTGGTCACGGTCCCGGTGGCCTTCTGCGCGCCCTCGGCGATCTTCTCGCCCACCACGGGCACCTCGGACTTGACCCAGTCGGTGCCCTCGGACACCTTGGCCTGGACCTTGGGGTCGTTCCAGGTGTTGATGGCGCTCTCGCGCAGGGACTCGTAGCTCTTCCGCCCGGACGCGGATCCGACCACGAACCCGATCCCGAAACCGGCCACAAATGCAAGACGCTTGATCATCGTGTCTCCCTCTCGTTCCCGCGGACCGGATCGGACCGGACCGCTGCTGGTGATCATGGTACTGACAGAATCTGGTGGAATGCTCCGCCCACGCCGTACGGGCCCCGGACACTGCGCCGTCCTAGGATGAGAGGCAACCGCTCAGAGAGGATGCTCCATGACACCGCAGTCCCCGCACCACGATTCCCCCACCGCCCACGGCGACCGCGCGGACGACCGGCAGGGTGCCACCCGGGAGGCCTCGGGTGAGGTTCCCACGCGCCGTCGCGCCGTGGGCATGGCGGGTGTGGCCGCCGCCGGTGCGCTGGCCCTGAGTGCGTGCGGCGGCCAGGACCAGGCGGAGTCCACTGCATCGCCCACTGGTCCGAGCTCCCCCACGGACGTGGGCGCCGCCTCGGAGATCCCCGTAGGCTCAGGGAAGAAGGTGGACCAGGACGGCCTCCAGGCGGTGGTCGGCCACCCCCAGGAGGGCACCTTCACCGCGTACTCCCCCGTGTGCCCCCACCAGGGCTGCATGGTCAACCCGGCCAAGAAGCAGTTCGTGTGCCCGTGCCACAGCTCGGTGTTCGACATGGCCACCGGTGACGTGACCGGCGGACCCGCCGAGTCCGGACTGAGCCCCTACCCCGTGAAGGTCGAGAACGGCCGCATCATCGTGGGCTGAGACCCGGGCTTCACTGCTCGCTGCCGGCTCCCCGCGCCGGGTGACCGGCACCCGTGGTGCGGGACGCGGGCAGGGGCTGTGCGGCGTCGTCGTGGGCGGGGCGGGCGTACGGGACCTTGGTTCCCAGCACGGACGCCAGGGTGTCCTGCGCGATGCGCTGCGCGGTGAGGCCCGTGTGCCGCAGGATCTGGTCCCGGCTCGCGTGCTCCAGGAACTCCGTGGGAAGGCCCACCTCGTTCAGCGCGGTGTCCACGCCGTGCGCCCGCATCTGCTGACGGATGAGAGAACCGATGCCCCCGGCGCGCACCCCGTCCTCGATGACCACCACGATCCGGTGGCGCGCAGCAGTCTCCACCACGGAGTCCGCCACGGGCAGCACCCAGCGGGGATCGAGCACGGTGGAGGACACGCCGTGGGCGGCGAGCCGCTCGGAGACGTCCAGCGCCATGACGCACATGGCACCCACACCCACGATCAGCACGTCGCGGTGCTCCTGCTCCGGACCGGTGCCCTCGCCGCTGCGGGCGAGCACGTCCACACCGTCCGCCAGGCGCTCCAGCGCGGGCAGGGGGGCGCCCACGGGGCCCTTGGGGTAGCGCACCACGGTGGGTGCGTCGGACACGGCCACCGCCTCGCGCAGCTCCTCGACCATCGTGGCCTCGTCACGCGGTGCCGCGAGGTGCAGCCCGGGCACGATCTGCAGCAGTGCGAGGTCCCACATGCCGTGGTGGCTGGGGCCGTCCGGGCCCGTGACGCCCGCGCGGTCCAGCACCACCGTGACACCCGCCCTGTGCAGGGCCACGTCCATGAGCAGCTGGTCGAAACCGCGGTTGAGGAACGTGGCGTAGAGCCCCACCACGGGGTGCAGGCCGCTGAAGGCCATGCCGGCGGCCATGGTCAGGGCGTGCTGCTCCGCGATCCCCACGTCCACCACGCGGTCCGGGTGCGCGAGCTGCATCTTCTGCAGCCCCATGGGGATCAGCATGGCGCCCGTGATCCCCACCACGTCCTCCCGGTCGTCGGCGATCGCCGCGATCTCGTCCCGGAACACGTGGGTCCACGTGCGGGCGGAGGCCGTGCCGGTGGGTTTGCCCGTCTCGGGGTCGATCACCGGAACGGAGTGGAACTGGTCGTTCTCGTCCAGCCGCGCCGGGAGGTAGCCGTGACCCTTCTCGGTGATGGCGTGCACGATCACCGGCCCGCCGAAGTTGCGGGCGTTGGTCAGAGCCTGCTCCATGGCCGCGAGGTCGTGGCCGTCCACCGGACCCACGTACTTCATCCCGAGGTCCTCGAAGATGCCCTGCTGGACCACCACGTCCTTGATGCCCTGCTTCATCCCGTGCAGGCCCCGGTAGACCGCCTGACCCAGCTGGCCCGAGCTCGTGAGCAGGTGCTTGGCCTTCTCGAGCGTCTGCTCGTAACGGCGGTCCGTGCGCACCGCGTCCACACCCTGCTGCACGCTGGCCTGCAGGTCCTTGAGGTGGTTGGCGAACCCGCCCACCGTGGGGGCGTAGGAGCGGCCGTTGTCGTTGACCACGATCACGACCTTGCGGTCCCGGTCCGAGGCGATGTTGTTCACGGCCTCCCAGGCCATGCCCCCGGTGAGCGCGCCGTCCCCGATCACGGCCACCGTATGCCGGTCGTTCTGACCCGTGAGCGCGTAGCCCCGGGAGATCCCGTCCGCCCAGGACAGGGACGAGGACGCGTGGGAGGACTCCACGATGTCGTGCTCGGACTCCGCCCGGGAGGGGTACCCGGCCAGACCGCCCTCCTGCCGCAGCGTGCTGAAGTCCTGTCGCCCGGTGAGCAGCTTGTGCACGTAGGACTGGTGGCCGGTGTCGAAGACCACGGAGTCCGTGGGCGAGGAGAAGACGCGGTGCACCGCCATCGTGAGTTCCACAACGCCCAGGTTGGGCCCCAGGTGCCCCCCGGTGGCCGAGACGTTGCTGATCAGGAACGCGCGGATCTCCCCCGCCAGCTGCTCCATCTGCCCGGCGTCCAGCCGCTTCAGGTCCTCAGGTCCCGCGATGCTCTCCAGAAGGGTCATTGCCTGCTCTCCGTGGTGTCTCGGCGCCGGTGCCCCGCACCCGCCAGGCGGTGGCCCGGTGGGAGGTGTCGCGTTGGGGGCGCGGCGCCCGAATGCTCCGTCCGATCCTACTCGCACCCCGTGGCGCGCAGCGCACACGGCAACGGCCGGGACCCCCGGACAGGGGATCACCGGCCGTTGCTCGGGCGTGCCGTGCGGAACGCGCTACTTGGCGATCTGGCGCAGCACGTACTGCAGGATGCCGCCGTTGCGGTAGTAGTCGGCCTCACCCGGGGTGTCGATGCGCAGCACGGCGTCGAACTCCACGGTGGAGCCGTCCTCCTTGGCGGCGGTGACCTTCAGGGTCTTGGGAGTGGTGCCCTCGTTGAGAGCGGTCACCCCTTCGATCGAGAAGGTCTCGGTGCCGTCCAGGCCCAGGGAGTCTGCGGACTCTCCCTCGGGGAACTGCAGGGGCAGCACACCCATGCCGATCAGGTTGGAGCGGTGGATGCGCTCGTAGGACTGCGCGATGACCGCGCGCACACCCAGCAGGGACGTGCCCTTGGCCGCCCAGTCGCGCGAGGAACCGGAGCCGTACTCCTTGCCGCCCAGCACCACCAGGGGCACGCCGGCCTCCTGGTAGTTCATGGCGGCGTCGTACACCGCGGCCTGGGGGCCGCCGTCCTGGGTGAAGTCGCGGGTGAAGCCACCCTCGACCCCGTCCAGGAGCTGGTTCTTGATGCGGATGTTCGCGAACGTGCCGCGGATCATCACCTCGTGGTTGCCACGGCGGGAGCCGTAGGAGTTGAAGTCCTTGCGCGCCACACCGTGCTCGGTGAGGTACTTGCCCGCCGGGGTGTCCGACTTGAAGGAACCGGCCGGGGAGATGTGGTCCGTGGTGACCGAGTCGCCCAGCTTGAGCAGCACGCGGGCGCCCTCGATGTCCTCCACCGGGGTGGTCTCCATGGACATGCCCTCGAAGTACGGTGGCTTGCGCACGTAGGTGGACTCGGGGTCCCACTCGAACACGTCACCCGTGGGGGTGTCGAGGTTCTGCCAGCGCTGGTCGCCGTCGAAGATCGTGCCGTACTCGCGGTCGAACATCTCCGTGTCGATCGACGCGTCGATGATCTTCTGCACCTCGGTGGGGTCCGGCCAGATGTCCTTGAGGAACACGTCCTTGCCGTCCGAGTCCTGGCCCAGGGGCTCCGTCTCGAAGTCGAAGTCCATGGTCCCGGCCAGGGCGTAGGCGATGACCAGCGGCGGGGACGCCAGGTAGTTCATCTTCACGTCCGGGTTGATGCGACCCTCGAAGTTGCGGTTGCCGGAGAGCACGGACGTGACCGAGAGGTCGTTGTCCTGGATGGCCTGGGAGATCTCGGACTCGAGCGGACCCGAGTTGCCGATGCACGTGGTGCAGCCGTAGCCCACGATGTAGAAGCCCAGCTCCTCCAGTGCGGGAACCAGACCGGACTTCTCGTAGTACTCGGTGACCACGCGGGAGCCGGGGGCGATCGAGGTCTTGACCCACGGCTTGGCCTTCAGACCCTTCTCCGTGGCGTTGCGCGCCAGCACGGCCGCCGCCATCATCACGGAGGGGTTGGAGGTGTTGGTGCACGAGGTGATCGAGGCGATGGACACCGCACCGTGGTCCAGCTCGAACTCGCGGCCGTCGGGCATGGTGACGGGCACGGTCTTCTCGGCACGATCACGCAGCTGGGCCGCGGAGGCCTCCCGCGGCTCGTGCTCGGGATCCTGCTCCTCGGCGGCGTCGTGGGACGGGGCGTCCGAGGCCGGGAAGGACTCGACCACGTTGGCGTCCACCTCCACGTTCTCGTCCTGCGCCACGTAGTTCACGAGGTCCTCGCGGAACTGCTCCTTGGAGCGGGACAGCTCGATGCGGTCCTGGGGGCGCTTGGGTCCGGAGATGGAGGGGACCACCGTGGAGAGGTCCAGCTCCAGGTACTCGGAGTAGCTGACCTCCTTGGCGGGGTCGTGCCACATGCCCTGTTCCTTGGTGTACGCCTCGATCAGGGCGATCTGCTCCTCGGAGCGGCCCGTGAGCTTGAGGTAGTCCAGGGTCACCTGGTCGATCGGGAAGATCGCGGCGGTGGAGCCGAACTCCGGGGACATGTTGCCGATCGTGGCGCGGTTGGCCAGCGGCACGGCCGCCACGCCCTCGCCGTAGAACTCCACGAACTTGCCCACCACGCCGTGCTCGCGCAACATTTCGGTGATCGTCAGCACCACGTCCGTGGCGGTGGCGCCCGCGGGGATCTCGCCCGTGAGCTTGAAGCCCACCACGCGCGGGATCAGCATGGAGATGGGCTGGCCCAGCATGGCCGCCTCGGCCTCGATGCCGCCCACGCCCCAGCCCAGCACGCCGATGCCGTTCTCCATGGTGGTGTGGGAGTCGGTGCCCACGCAGGTGTCCGGGTAGGCACGCACGGTGCCGTCCACCTCACGGGTCATGACCACGCGCGCCAGGTTCTCGATGTTGACCTGGTGCACGATGCCCATTCCGGGCGGGACGACCTTGAAGTCGTCGAACGCGGTCTGGCCCCAGCGCAGGAACTGGTAGCGCTCACCGTTGCGCTGGTACTCGATGTCCATGTTGCGCTCGATCGCGTCGGCGGAGCCGAACTCGTCGATCTGCACGGAGTGGTCGATGACCAGCTCGGCGGGTGCCAGCGGGTTCACGCGGGAAGGGTCTCCCCCGAGGTCCGCCACGGCCTCGCGCATGGTGGCGAGGTCCACGATGCAGGGCACGCCGGTGAAGTCCTGCATGATCACGCGACCAGGGGTGAACTGGATCTCCGTGTCGGGCTGGGCACTGGGGTCCCAGGACCCCAGGGCCTCGATGTGCTTGCTCGTGACGTTGGCACCGTCCTCGGTGCGCAGCAGGTTCTCGAGCAGGACCTTCAGGCTGTAGGGAAGCTTCTCGGCTCCCGCCACGGCGTTCAGTCGGAAAATTTCGTAGTCGGTGCCCTTGACGTTGAGAACGCCCTTGGCTCCAAAGCTGTCCACAGTCATGGTGTGGAACTCCTCTCGCCACCGTCGGTTGCGTTCCACGCACCGGGGCACCGGAGTGTCCCGCGCACGGGGAACGGTCCCTGCCAGTGTATCCCGTGCCACGTCCCGCGCCCGTCATGACCACCCCGGGGAACCCGCCCGGGCGGTCCGGTCCACGTGGACCGGCTCAGGCGTCGCGGCGCAGCACGGCCACGGCCTCCACGTGGTGCGTGTTGGGATACAGGTCCAGGGCCGTCACGTCCTCGACCTTCCACCCGCGCCTCCGGAGCCTGCCCAGATCCCGTCCGAGCGCCGCCGGATCGCACGCCACGTACACGATGGTGCGGGGACCGGCCTGGTCCACGGCGGCCAGCACCTCCTTGGCGGCACCGGCCCGCGGCGGGTCCATGATGACCACGTCGGGCCGCGGCACCCGGGTCCCGGCGGACGACGCCGCTCGGTGGCCACGGCGTCGTCGCTCGCCCTGGCGGTGGCCCCCGCGTCCGGTCAGGACACGGGCCACGTCCCCGCGCACGCTGCGCACGTGCGGGGCGTGCGCGAGGTTGTGGGCGGCGTCGGCGGAGGTGACGGGCGAGCCCTCCACCGCGAACACCGTGCCGCTCTCCCCCACGGCGCGCGCCGCGACGGCCGTGAACAGCCCGGCGCCGCTGTAGAGGTCCCACACGGTGTCACCCGCGCGCAGGTCGGCCCCGGCCAGCACGGTCCCGGCGAGCGCGGCCGGGGCCTCGCGGTGGATCTGCCAGAAGCCCGTGGGGCTCACGCGCCACTGCAGCGGCTGCGGGGCTTCCCCGGAGGTGTCCGCGGACGCGGGCCACTCGAGGGTCTCGAGCACCTCGCCGGTTCCGGCCCAGGTGGCGACCCTGCGGTGGTCCGCCGAACGCGCCGTGACGGAGACGCCGTGGGCGGAGCCCCACTCGCCGAGCAGGGCCCGCAGCGCGTCCAGCTGCCGCTCGTCCGCGTCCGCACGCAGGCTCACGTGCAGCAGCGGGGTCCGGCCGTTCGCCGGGGCGGAGACGTCCAGGCGCTCGGCTCCCTCGACACGCAGGGCCCACGGGGCCAGGGCCTGGATCGGGGCGGAGGCCAGAGGCATGTCCTGGAGGGTCACCAGCTCGTTGGAGCGGTGCGGGTGCATGCCGGGGGTGCCGTCCGCGGCCACGTCCAGGTGCAGCCGGGTCCGCCACCCCGTGCCGTCGGGCGTCTCCCCGTTGGTGGGGTGCACCCGGCCCTGCCACTCGTGGCCGGCCAGGTGCAAGAGCTGCTCCGCGAGAACGCGCCGCTTGAGCTCGCGCTGGGTGGCGAGGTCGGCGTGGCCGAACTCCGCTCCCCCCACCGGCTTGCGCCCCTCGGCCGCGGCCAGCAGGGCGTCGGCCCGGGACCACACGTGGTGCTCGCGGCGTCCGGGCGCGGGGTCGACGACCTCGACCACGTCCCCGCGCCAGAAGGACGCGTCGGGCTGCCGGTCCGTGAGGGTCACCCGTGCCAGCTCCCCGGGCAGCCCGTGCCGCACGAACACCACCCTGCCCTCGGCAGTTCGGGCCACCACGTGGCCGCCGTGGGCCACCTCGCCCAGGCGCAGCTCGAGGGTGTGCGGGGTGTCGGTCATCGGCTGTTCTCCGTGAGTTGCAGTTCGCGCACCGATTCGAGGTGCCAGGGCACGGAGGCGATCATGACTCCGCGTTCGTAGTGCAGCCGGGTCCGCAGGGGGCGGATGGCCTGGTTGTGCAGGAAGCGTTCCCAGCCGCGCCCCACCACGTACTCGGGGAGGTAGACGATCACGAGGTCCCGGGGGGACTTGCGCCGGATCCCGCGGATGTGGGCGATCACCGGGCCCACCGAGTCCCGGTAGGGCGAGGCGAGCACGGTGATGGGCACCGGGATCTCCAGCGACTGCCAGCTGCGCACGATGTCCTCCGTGCGCGTGCGGTCCGTGTCCACCACCACGGCCTCCAGGCTGGAGGGGCGGGACGCCCGGGCGTAGGTCAGTGCGCGCACCACGGGCTTGCGGACGGACGTGACCACGATGATCGAGTGCACGCGGGAGGGCAGGGCGCGCACCATGGAGTCGGGGTGCACCTCCAGCTCCGCGTCCACGGCGCGGTAGTGGTGGGCGATGGCCCGCATGAAGAGGGTGGTCAGGGCGATGGCCACGATCGTGAGCCACGCCCCCTGCGCGAACTTGGTCACGAGGATCACCACGAACACGGCGGCGCAGGCCACCAGGGCGACCGCGGCCACCGTGAGGCGCACGGCGATCTGCCGATTGGTGGCCCGGGAGGTCCGCGTGCGGCGGAGCCGGTTCCAGTGCCGCACCATCCCGGCCTGGGTGAGGGTGAAGGCGAAGAACGCGCCCACCACGTAGAGCTGGATCAGCGCGTTGACGTTCGCGCCGAACACCAGGGTGAACGCGGCCGCCACCACGGACAGCAGCACGATCCCGTTGGTGAAGGCGAAGCGGTCCCCCCGGCTCTGCAGCTGCCGGGGCAGCAGGGCTGCGGAGGCCAGCCGGGAGGCGAGCACCGGGAACCCCGAGTAGGCGGTGTTGGCCGCCATGAACAGCACGCCCACGGTCACGAGCGCGAGCACCACGACCCACACGGAGTCCGCGCCGGTGACCGCCTGGGCGATCTGGGCGAGCACGGGGACCTGGTAGAAGTCCGCGGCGGGAGCGTGCCCGTCGATCAGCAGCTGCCGGTCGGGGTCCATGACCACCACCACGCCCGTGCGCCGGGTCAGGTACAGGACCCCCAGCAGCAGCACGGCGGAGAGGGCACCGAGGACGGCGAGGGTCCGCGCGGCGTTGAGCGCCTTGGGCTTGCGGAAGTAGGGCACGGAGTGGGTGATCGTCTCCACCCCGGTCACGGCCACCGCGCCCGAGGAGAAGGCCCGCAGCACGAGCATGGCGCCCGCCAGACCCACCAGTCCCGCGTCCATGCCCTCGGCGGGCAGCACCTCGTAGGCCGCCGACGGCGCGGGGTCCAGTGCCCCTGCAAGGTCCTGGACCACTCCGACCACGATGAGCAGCAGCACCACGGCCACGAAGGCGTACGTGGGCACGGAGGACGCCCGGCCCATGAACTTCAGCCCGCGCAGGTTCAGCAGCCCCACCAGGGCGATCCCCACGACCGCGACCGCGGTGCGGTGCTCCACCAGCACGGGGAAGACCGCCGCGAGGTACTGCGCGGCGGCGGCCATGGACACCGCGACCACCAGCGTGTAGTCGACCATCAGGGCCGCACCCACGGCGGCACCGGCGGGACGCCCCAGGTTCTTGGAGGCGATCTCGAAGTCCGCACCGCCCGAGGGGTAGGCCCGCACGTTCTGCCGGTAGGCGGTGATGACCACGGCGAGGACCACCAGCACCGCGAGCCCCACCCAGGGGGACACCACGATCGCGGAGGAGCCCGCGAGCGCGAGCGTCAGGACGATCTCGTCGGGCGCGTAGGCCACCGAGGAGAGGGCGTCGGACGCGAAGACGGGCAGGGCCGTGCCCTTGGAGAGCACCGTGCCCGCGGCGCGCTCGTTGTGGAGGGGCTTGCCCACGAGAGCGCGGCGGAGGAGCTGGGACGCATACACGTGGGAACACGCTAGTCGCTGAGCGGGTCCTTGTCCCGCGGTGGTGGCACCTATGCTGTGCCCCATGGCGCATTTCGTGATCATGGGCGTGGGCAGGGTGGGCATCAGCCTGGCGCACGCCCTCGAGGACTCCGGGCACACCGTGGCGGTGATCGACCAGGACGACCGCGCGTTCCGCAAGCTGCGTCCCGACTTCTCGGGCAAGAAGGTCACCGGCCACGGCTTCGACAGGGACGTGCTGCAGCGCGCGGGGATAGCGGACGCCTACGCGTTCGCGGCGGTCTCCAGCGGGGACAACTCCAACATCATCGCGGCCCGTGTGGCGCGCGAGACGTTCAAGGTCAAGCACGTGGTGGCCCGGATCTACGACCCCACCCGCGCCGAGTTCTACCAGCGCATGGGGATCCCCACCGTGGCCAGCGTGCGCTGGAGCGCGGACCAGGTGCTGCGCCGGATCCTGCCCGAGCACGCGATCACGGGCGACTTCCGGGAGGCCTCGGGGCGCCTGCAGCTCGGCGAGCTTCCCCTGGACGACTCCTGGTCCGGGCTGCACCTGGACCGGATCGAGGAGGCCGCCGGGGTGCGGATCGCCTTCGTGACCCGTTTCGGGGAGGGCATCCTCCCCGCCAGCGACACCAGCTACCAGCAAGGAGACATCGTGCACGCGATGATGCGCGTCGAGGACGTGGAGCGCGTTGCCCGCGTCCTCTCCCGTCCGCCGTCGGACGAGGTCATGGAGGCCGTGGCGCTCGCGGCCACCCCGGACGGGAAGGGGCGGCACTGATGCACGTGGTCATCGTGGGCGGGGGCTCCGTGGGTTCCTCGATCGCCCGGGAGCTGCTCTCGCACGGTCACGACGTCGTGGTGGTGGACGCCACCGCCGAGGTGATCGGGCGCTCCAACCTGCGCGGTGCGCAGTGGGTCGTGGGGGACGCGTGCGACCTCGACGTCCTGCAGCGTGCCCGGGCCGAGGAGGCGGACGTCATGGTGGCCGCCACGGGGGACGACAAGGCGAACCTCGTGGTGTCCCTGCTCGCCCGCAGCGAGTTCGGGGTGCCCCGCACCGTGGGCCGGGTGAACAACCCCAAGAACGAGTGGCTCTTCGACGACGCCTGGGGCGTGGACGTGGCCGTGTCCACCCCCCGCCTCATGACGGCCCTCGTGGAGGAGGCCGTGGAGATCGGGGACGTGGTGCGGCTGCTGAGCTTCCAGACCGGGGCCGCCACGCTGTCCGCCTACACGGTCCCCCGCGAGCACCCCGTGGTCGCGAGCACCGTGTCCCAGGTGCCGTGGCCCCCGGACGTGGCCCTCGTGGCCATCCTGCGCGACGGCGTGCCGATCGCCCCGTCCGGGGACGACCTGCTGGAGGGCGGGGACGAGCTCTTCTTCATCACCACCGCGGAGGGAGAGGAGCAGCTGCGGGCCATGTTCACCACGGCCCGGGACGTCAATCTGCAGGCTGCGCTGGACGAGGGCGGCTCGACAGCCATGCCAGCCACAGCGCGGCGGCGTACAGCGGGGTCCCCATCACCAGACGCGTGACACCGAGCGCGGTCACGTTCTCGGCGAAGTACAGCGGCAGCTGGACCACCAGACGGGCCGCGAACATGGCCATGAGCAGCCCGTTGGCCCGCTGGTAGACGGCCCGCCGCGCCGGATCGGACTGCCAGGCGGTGCCCTCGCCCCGCACGTAGCCGTACAGCACCCCGAGCAGGGGCCACTTCACCGCCGCCGACAGCGCGAGCCCCAGCAGCCACGCGGCGTTGATGAAGAATCCCGGGACGTAGTAGTCCAGTGCCTGGCCGCCCACCCGTGCGAACAGCGCGCACACGCCCACGCCCACGAGGCCGGCGAGCGCCTGGGTGACCGTCTGGCGCTGCGCGAGCCGCGCGAGGGTGAACACGGCGGCGGTCGCGAGGGACGCGGTCAGGGCCACGGACAGCTCCCCCACGAGGATCACGCACGTGAGGTACACGAGCCCCGGCAGGATCGACTCGACGACGCCGCGCCAGCCGCCCATCGCCGAGAGCACGTCCAGCTGCCCGCTCTCGTCGCGGCGCAGGCCCGAGCGCTCGGCGAACTCCTGTGCGGCGCGGCGCATCGAGGCGTCGGGGTCCCCGGCGGCGTCGCCCCGAGTGGGCTCTGCGCCCGGCTCCCGCGTCACCGGGCGGCCCGCTTGGGCGTGACGATCTCGTAGCGAGGGTTGTACATGGTGGGAACCCCGTCCGGGAAGCACACGACCGCGAGGCAGCGCAGCCTGGTGCCGGCGGCAACTCCCGGAACGGTGCGCTGACCGTGCCACAGCAGCTCCACACCGCACGGCACGGCGCTGCCGGGACGCGGCACCTTCAGCAGGGCGCGGAAGTGCGGGGGCGCGGTGGCGGGCGCCACGGTGACCTCCCCCACCACGCCCTCCACCACCGCCCGGCGCCGGCACCGCTCCCCGGTGCCGGGCGTGAGCTCGTGCTCCCCGGCCTCGGGCTCGGAGCGCACGTCGATCGCGCCGGTGAGGGGGTTGTTGACGGGCACGGTCAGCCGATCTCGGTGATCTCGGGACCGCGGCGCGGCGGCTGCACGTCCGGGCGCGACGACGTCTCCCCGGACTCACCGCCGCCCTGCGGTGGCGTGTCCCCCGGGCCGTCCGCGCGGGTGATCGTGGCATTCTCGGGCATGGTCAGGGCCAGCATGTCGCGCGGCGGGTGCGGATCCTGGCCGCGGACCACCACGAGGGCCCGCACGGCGTCGTCGAGCACCTCCGCAGTGGTGCCGGGCATGGCGGCGCCGCCCGTGAACACCGCGCGCAGGAACCAGCGCGGGCCGTCGATGCCCACAAAGCGCGCGAGACGGTAGCCCTTCTGACCGTCCGGGGTGGTCCCCGGGAACTTCGCGTCGACCTGCAGCCCGAGCGGGCCCTGGGACACGGTCGGGTTCCCGCCGTCGCGGCGCAGCCCGGCCACGAGCTCGGCCCGCACCTCGTCCCACAGCTGCGCGGTCTTCGGCGCGGTGAACGCCTGCAGCTGCACCGAGCCGTCGCGGAAGTCCAGGTTCACCGCACGCGGCACCTTGGTGTGCTGGTCCACCTCCATGCGCACGGTCACCCCGCTGATGGGCTTGACCAGCAGCGCCCCCATGTCCAGGTAGTCGCCACGTTCACCCGAGAACTCGGCCTCGTCCCACGGGCCGTTCGCCCGCGGGTCCGTCACGTCCTGATCCGGCTCGCCCGCCTCCTCGCCCTGGGGGGCGCCGTTCTCCTCGGCGGCCTTCTCCGCCGCGTCGGTGCTGTTGCGCTTCTTACGTCCGAACATCGATCACTCCAGGAAGTCGTCGGGCAGAAAATCGGTGGTGCCCCGCCACGGGTGCGGGTCAGTGGGTTCCGGAGGAGCCAAAGCCCCGTTCCCCGCGCTCACTGTCGTCGAGCTCGTCGCAGGGCACGAAGCGCGCCGTGACCACCGGCTGGATCACCAGCTGGGCGATCCGCTCGCCCCGGCGGACCGTGTAGCTCTCGCGGGCGTCCGTGTTGAGCAGGCACACCTTCAGCTCCCCCCGGTAGCCGCTGTCCACGGTGCCCGGGGCGTTGACCACGGTGATCCCGTGCTTCACGGCCAGTCCGGACCGGGGGTGCACCAGGCCCACGTGGCCCTGGGGGACGGCCACGGCGACACCTGTGTCCACGAGTGCCCGCTCGCCCGGCGCCAGCACCACGTCGTGGCGCGCCCGCAGGTCCGCCCCTGCGTCGCCCGCGCGCGCGTAGGACGGCGGGAGCAGGTCCGGGTCCAGCATCCGCAGCGGAACGGGGAGGTCCTCGGGGGTGTTCACGTCAGTCACAGTCCTCCACTCTAACGCCCCGCCCCGGGGCCCATGGAGCGCGTTCAGTGCCCACCCAGGAGCAGCGGGACAGTACCACCGGGCCCGTCCCCGGGTGCACCGCCGCGGGCGACGGTCACGAGTGGCGCGCCCCGCCCCGGCCCCGCGGGGTCTTCGACGGCGCCGCAACGGTCCCGGCCGTCCCGCGGCCGCGTGGCCACGACCACGCCATCCGCGGGCTCCCGGCGGGGCACCGGGCGCACGAGTGTGCCAAGGTGGAGGCATGAGCTCTCAGCACCCCGTCCCCGGCGAGGACACCCCTCAGGACGCCACGACCCCCCGCGAGACCCGGAGCACCGCACCGGGGGGCACCCCGGGCCGCACCGCGACCACCGGTCCGCGCGACCCGCGGGACCGGGAGGTGCCCCCCGCTTCACGTGCCGGGGACGCGGACGGCGCGCGGGCGGCGTCGTCCACCAGCGGCGCGCACGACGGCGCGGTGCGCTACTCCGAGAAGCTCACCGTGTCCTGGTGGATGTGGCTGATCGTGGCCTTCGTGGGCGGCACGGGCTTCGTGGCCGTGGCCCCCATCAGCATTGCCGTGGGAATCGTCGTGGCCGTGGTGCTGGTGGTCGCCGTGGGTCTCGCGGTGCACCTCGGCGCGCCGAGCATCGTGCTCACGGACGAGGACCTGCGCGTGGGACGGGCGTACATCGAGCGGCGCTACGTGGGCCGCGCGGAGGCCCTGCGCGGAACCGCGGCCCGTGAGGCACGCGGCCCGCAGCTGGACGGCCGCGCCTTCATGAACTTCCGGGTGTCGGTCCCGGACCTGTGCCGGATCGAGATCACCGACCCCGTGGACCCCACGCCCTACTGGCTCACCGCGACCCGCCACCCGGAGGAACTCGCCCGCGCCGTCAACGAGCGACCGGCGCCCGGCCACTGACGGACGCGCTGAGCCCCGGCCCTCCCCCGCGGAGGCGGACACTCCGGGAACGACGACGGGCGGTCACCCTGACAGGGTGACCGCCCGTGGCAATCGTGCGAGCGGGGAACTCAGCCCAGGCACTCGTAGCAGTACTTCACGCCGCCGCGCTCCTCGGCGAGCTGCGAGCGGTGGCGCACCAGGAAGCAGGAACCGCACGTGAACTCGTCGTCCTGGGCCGGCAGGACCACCACGGAGAGCTCCTCGTTGGAGAGGTCCGCTCCGGGCAGCTCGAAGCTCTCGGCCGCCGTGGCCTCGTCCTCGTCAACGCTTCCGGACTGGTGGTCCGACCGCCGGGACTGCAGCTCCTCGATGGAGTCTTCCTTGAGGTCCTCGTCCTGCTTGCGCGGTGCGTCGTAGTCTGTGGCCATGTGTCTATCCGCTCCAACCGGTCTTCGCGAGATCGCTGTGTGCAACGGCGTCCGGACGATCTCCCCCGGGGCCGTGTCGCGTAGAGTGTGCACCATGGGGGCTGAAAAAGCCAGCACCCCGGACACAGATTTCTCACAGGGCATGATCCGCCGCAGCGGCGGGCAGATCCGCGCCCGGACCAGCCCCGACATCGCCGCCACGCGGCCGTGCGGCACCCGCCCCGGCGCCCCGCGGGCCTGCCAGTAGACTGGCGCACAGATGGCGCGGGGCGCACCACGGAGGACGTGGGGAGCGCTCCCCCGACGGAAGGACAGCATGGAGCAGTTGCGCCTGGCAGGAGTGCACGACGACGGCGAGCACCTGATCGTGGAGACCCCCGACTCCACGCGGTACCGCCTGAAGATCGACCAGCAGTTGCGGCAGGCGATCCAGTACGCCCGGCGCAAGCCACCGGCCCGGGGGCGCGGCGGCGCGTCCTACGGTCCGCGCGACATCCAGGCGAGGTTCCGGGCGGGCGCCAGCGTGGACGACATCGTGGCCGAGTCCGGGTGGGAGCCGGAGCGCGTGCGCCGCTACGAGTGGCCCATCCTCGCCGAGCGCTCCCACATGGTCACCGAGGCCTGCCGGGTCAAGGTCTCCGGCACCAACCCCTCGCACGACGGCTACCGCTCCGTGTTCGAGGGAGAGCCCAAGTCCCTGCAGGAGACGGTCGAGGCCCAAGCGGCGCGACTCGGCGTGGACCGTTCCAGCTTCGACTGGGACGCGTGGCTCCGGGAGGACCAGCTGTGGACGGTGCAGCTGAGCTTCGACCCCCCTGCCGAGCGTGACTCCCTGCCCGCGCCCGAGCCGGCACGGTGGAGCTACAACCCCGCCACGCGCAGCGTGCGCCCGGACAACGACTGGGCCCGGGCCCTGGGAGAAGAGCCCCGCGAGACGGGTCCGCTCGGCCCCGCGGCACCGGCCGCGCCCGTGCAGGCCCCCGGCCCCGCCGTGCACCGGCTGCAGTACGAGGCCGGCCCGGCGGACGACCTCCTGGACGTGCTGCAGGCCCGCCGCGGCCGCCGTCTGGGCACCGACGAGCCCGGCGACGACCGGCTCGCGGAGATGCTCGGCCGCGGGATGGGCCAGGTGGAGCAGCGCCCCCGGCCGATCGACGCGCCCGAGGACTCCCCCGTGTTCGACCGCCCCATCCAGCCCGCCGCCTCGCAGGTGGCCGAGGAGCGGGCACTGCGGGGTGAGGGGATCCAGATCGTGGACGACTCCACACCCGACCGCGAGGATCCCCGTGCCACCGGTGCGGACACCTCCCCCGAGCCGGCTCCCGGGCCCGAGGAGGACACCCACCTGGACGGGGACGAGACCTGGGTGGAGGTCACCCAGGAGCAGGACGCCTCCCGGGGGCGCACCGACCCCCAGGGCCCCGAGAACCACGCCGACGCCGCTGCGGTGGCCACCCTGACCCCGCGCACCGCAGGTGCCGGTCGGGATGCGGCCGGTCACGGTGCGCAAGACCCGGAGGAGAGCAGCCGGGACGAGGACCCTCGGGAGACTCGGGCGGCTTCCGCCGAGCACGACGCCGGCGCGGACTCCGAGTCCACGGCCCCCGGACCGCGCGGACGCACTCCCAAGGCGAAACGGTCCTCCGTGCCCAGCTGGGACGACATCGTGTTCGGAGCCAACAGGTCCTGACCACTCCACGGCCACCGGCCGTGGTGCAACATCCCCGCGCCGCACGGTACAGTCGCGGGGGCAGGTCGGGTTCCACGGGGAGAATGTGCTCCGGCCGCACGCGAACACGGGCAACTCGTAGGGAAATCGGGCATGAGCAACTCCATTCAGGACGATCTATTCGGCGACGACTCACCGTCGGGCGAGGGCACGGGCTCCGCGCCCCGCTCGGGGGCTCGCCGCTACCTGGCACCCGTGGCCCTGGGAGGGGCCGCGCTGCTCGTCCTGGCCGGTGTCGGTGCCGTGGCCTTCACGGGGTTCACGGGAGGTTCGGACGAACCCGCTCCCGCGGACTTCGCCACGGAGACCGCCACACCGAGCGCTCCCCCGACGCGCACGAAGACCCCCACCCCGACTCC
>NZ_JASDCY010000060.1:0-8179 GCF_030407675.1 Kocuria sp. APC 4018
CGAGACCATCATGAACCCGGCCGTGAGCCTCGCGGCCTGACACCCCCAACTGTCACCTAAATGTGCGGCAGTCCCAAAGTCCATGGATGCCGACCATGTAGCAGGTCAATCGGGCCCACCCGGGAGACCGAACCGGCCGAGGCGGCGAGCCTCCGGCGAACGGGAGTCGTTCGAGGCAAGAGTGAAGAGGCTCGTCGACAGCGCGCCCGGGTTCTCGCCCTGCCAGCTGTACGTGCTCCGAGCAGTCTTCGTCGAAGGTCGGGACGTTGATGTCTGCGATGCTCTCTTCATAGGCGACGACGGATCCGGTCTAGGGCATCGCCAGCTCACAGAGTGCCCAGCGCCGCAGTGCCTCGGCAGGGGCGCATGACCCCCAGCCACTCTGGCCGCGCGGCGCGGCAGAGATGGTCGTGTCGGGTGGGCCGGCAGCGTCCGCCCACCCAAAGACACGTCGCTTGTACATTTGGCGCGCGCCAACTTTGAAGGTAGGGGTGGGTACCCGAAAGTGCCGCCTGACCTGCGGTTTTGGTGGTTCGGGCGGGATTGCCTATGCAATTTTTCATCCGCTGCCTAGGCAATTGTTGGCACCGGACACCGCGATGAGGTGGGTGAGCCCGGTATCCTTCATGCTCTGGGCGAGTGCGTCCGGCAGCTGGGAGGTGTCCCCCACGGTCATGCCGGGCACCAGGCCCGCACTTACGGCGCCGAAGCCCCCGGCGATGCGGGTGAGGTCCGCGCGGACGGCCTCCACCGGCCCGGGCTCGGGTCCGGCCTGTGCGTCCGTCACGGGCGGGGACGTGGCCCGGGCAAGCAGCCGGGCGGGGGTCGCGGTGCTCGCCACGGTCACGACGGCGCTCACGCGCTGCCCGTCGTCCAGGGCCTCCCAGCCGGGGTGGGTTGCGAACACGGTGAGCCCGGTGGCTGTGGCAGCGCCGTCCGCCGTTGCCACGTCCAGGGTGACCGCGACCCCGTGGGAGGCCTCCTGCTCCCCGTGCAGCGAGCGGGACGTGTAGGGGGACGGTGTCCCGGACACGCTCGCCTCCACCCGCACGACCGAGCCCTGCGGGTGCTCGTCCAGAAACGCCCGGGCCGGTGCCGTGGCGGCGAGCGCGCTCACGACTGCCGCCGCCCCCGCGAGGAGCACGAGGGCGGCCATGACGGGACGTGGAGGCGTGGGACGTCCGTTCGGGGCGGGGTGAGCGCGTCGTGACGCCCCACCACTCCCCCGGGACAGAACAGAACGCGGGGACCGCACGGTGTGAGGGGGCTGAGCATTGAGGTGGGACCGATCGCTGCGGTGGGGCCGACGAGCACGGCTCGGTGCAGTCCCGCCGCGGATCGCGCGGCCGAGGATCCCGGGGGTACCGACCCGGCGCACGCCCTGTGCCCACCCCCGCGTCATCCGGGCCCACTGTGGCACCCGGTCCACCACCGGGACCAGCACCGTGGCGATCAGCGCGCACGCCGCGCCCCCGGCCCACCCGGCGGCCATGGTCGCGGCGGCCGAGGCCCACACCGCGAGCGCCACGGGCAGCAGCCGCAGGTCCCACGTCACGCTCACACCGTGACCAGCGGCAGCAGTGCCTCCAGCATGGCGGGGCCCACTCCGCTGACGTCGTCCAGCTGCTGCGGGGCAGTGAAGGGACCGTGCTGGGTGCGGAACTCCACGATGCGCTGCGCGAGCACGGGCCCCACCTTGGGCAGCTCCTCCAGCTCGGCCTGGCTGGCGGTGTTAAGGTCCACCAGGGCCCCGGAGCCGGTGCCCGGTGCGCGCTGATCCCCTGTACCGGATGTCCGTTCCGAGGCCGACCCACCTTGCCCGGGCGCTCCGGCCCCCGCGGACCCGCCCGGAGAGGTCCCGCCCGCGGCGGATCCACCGGCAGTGGGCCCGGCAGACCGTGCCCCGGCACCCGGCGCGGCACCGGCGGCGAGCACCTCGTCCACGTTGGACCGGTTGGGAATCACGATCTGGGCGCCGTCCACCACGGGCTCTGCCAGGTTGATCCGGTCCTTCACGGCCCCGGGCGCAAACCCTCCGGCGGCCTGGACCGCGTCCATGACCCGGGCTCCGGGAGACAGGGTGACCACCGAGGGGTCTTTGACCTCTCCCACCACGTGGACGGTCACCACACCACCGGGCGCGCCCGAGGCGGCCCCCGCGGCGCCGGAAGCACCGCCCGGCCCGGAACCCGGCCGTCCCGACGGTTCCGAGGAGGCACGGGGTGACGCTCCGGCCCCCGCCGGGCGAAGGCGTCCCTCGCCGTCCAGTGAGCCGTCCCCGGAGGATCCACCGTCCGGGGACGCCCCGGCCGTGGTCACGACCTCGTCGTCCTCGGGCGCGCCGTTCAGCAGACTTACGCACCCCGCTCCGAGGGCCACCAGCAGCACGACGCACAGCAGCACGAGCGCGGGGCGACTCAGCCGACGGCGCACGGTCACGTCCTCACGGTGCCGCGAGCCGCCCGGTTCCGGCCAGAGCGCAGGATCGTCCACGGACCCGGTCTCCGGGATGGCCGGGATGCTCGCCTCGGGCGCGCCCGCATGGGGGACGCCCGGAACAGGGACGCCCGGAACGTCGCCGGGCGGATCGGAGACGTACGAGTCCGAGGCGTGCGAATCCGGGGCGTAGAGGTCCGCAGCACGCAGATCCGAGCGGCCGAACTCGGAATCGGCCCGTTCCTCGTGCCCGTCGGTCACCCGGCCGCCCGGAAACACCGCCGCGCCCCGCACTCCGGACCCGTTCTGCGCGGGCCCGCTCACGGGACGCCCGGTGGCCGCGTGGGATCCCCCGCCCGTGCGCTCCTCGCGCAGCAGCGCGCTCAGCCGCTCGGTCGCGTCACTGTCACGGAATCTGCGCCGCCCTCTGAACTCGATGCCACTCATGCCCCCACTCCACCGCGCCGCGCTCCCCCACCAGGGGCGTCACCGCGCCGATGTGGACCCGGTGCGGCACGCGGGAGTCAGACGCCCGGCTGGGGAGCCCTCACACCGTGCGCGACCGGGCTGGAGGTGGGCCCCTCCACGATCGCCGCCTTCGTCCCCAGCCCCACGTGCGCGCTCAGCACCGGGGGCAGCTCGCTGACCACGAGCTCCGCGTCCGGGCGGTAGCGGTCCACGAGCACCTCCCCGATCTCCCGCGCCCGGTGCGGATCCGCCACGTGGTGCACGCACAGCACCGGGTGCTGCGCCTCGGAGTGCTCCAGCGCCTCCCCCACGAGCGTCATGAACCGCTGCTTCGCCCGCGGCAGGGACACCGGGCGCTCCACGGTCACGATCTTCCCCTCGGCCAGGCTCAGCAGCGGCTTGATCTGCAGCATGGTGCCCACCATCGCCGTGGTCGGGTTCACCCGCCCGCCGCGGCGCAGGGTGTCCAGGGAGCGCACCTGGATCAGCACCTGCGCCCGTTCGGCCGCCTCGGTGGCCGCGCGGGCGACGTCCTCGATCCCCGCTCCCGACGCCGCCGCCCCCAGGGCCGCGCGCACGCCCAGTCCCTGCGCCAGACCGGCGCTGCGGGTGTCCACGATGCGCACCGGGATCCCGATGTCCTGCCGCGCGATCCTCGCCGCCCCCACCGTGCCGGAGAGCTCACCCGAGAGGTGCACGGACACGACGGCCTCGAAGCCTGCCTCCTCGAAGCTCCGATAGGCCGCGCGCAGCCGCCCCGGGGCGGGGCGGGAGGTGGTGACCGGGCGGCCCTCGGCCAGGGCGACCACCAGGGAGGAGAGCCGGTCCGCCTCGTCCTCGGTGTGGAGCTGCCCGCCGATGAGCACGGGCATGTCCACGAGCGCGAACCCGCCGGAGCCCTCCCAGTCCTCGAGCCAACCCTGCGGCGGGGCGGCGGCACTGTCGGTCACCACCGCGACCCTGCGGCGACCGCCTTTCTCGCGCGGACGCCCTCGAACCGCCTGGTGAGCGGGATGCCCGCCCCGGGCGGCAGCGTCCGCCCCGCGTCCCGCGCGGTGCTCCCGAGGACCGGCGGCAGCACGGTGACCCCCGTGAGCGCGACGCGGCGCGGCGTCGTCGTCCGGGCCTCCTGCGGGGGAGGCGGGCGGGGCGGGTGCGTCCCCCGCGTGCGCGCTGCCGTCCGTGCGCAGCCCCGGGAACGGACGGAGCCCGCCCTCCGGCTCGTGCGAGTCGGGGGACGGGCTCCGGGAACCGTGGGCGGTCATCAGACCACGATGTTCACGAGCTTGGGAGCGCGCACGATCACCTTGCGCACCGTGGCGTCCGCGAGCAGCCGCTGGACCGTCTCCGATGCCATGGCCGCGGCCTCCAGGTCCGCCTCGGTGATGTCCGCGGGGACCTCCAGGCGGTCGCGGACCTTGCCCTTGATCTGGACCACGGCGGTCACGGTGTCCTGCACGAGCAGCGCGGGGTCCACGGTGGGCCACGGGGCGCGCACCACGGTGTCCTCGTGGCCGATCAGGTGCCACATGTCCTCGGCGGTGTACGGCGCCACGAGGCTCAGCAGGATCGCGACGGCCTCCACGGCCTCGCGCACGGCGGGATCCGCCGGGCCGCAGCCGGTGTCGATGGCCTTGCGCACCGTGTTCACCAGTTCCATGGTGCGGGCGATGACCACGTTGAACTTTCCGGAGTCCAGCAGCTGCTCGGCGTCCGCCACCGTGCGGTGCGTGGCGCTGCGCAGCGCCTTGTCCCCGTCCGCGAACGACGCCGCCGGGTCCGCCGTGCAGTCCTGGGCCAGGCGCCACGCGCGGGCCAGGAACTTTTGGGAGCCCTGCGGGGAGACGTCCGCCCAGTCCACGTCGTCCTCGGGCGGGGACGCGAACACCATGGTGAGGCGCACGGCGTCCACGCCGAAGGCGTCCAGCTGCTCGCCCAGGTCCACGCCGTTGCCCAGGGACTTGGACATCGCCTTGCCGCCGTTGAGCACCTGGCCCTGGTTCAGCAGCGCCTTGAACGGCTCGGTGAAACCCACCAGGCCGAAGTCGTAGAGGGCCTTGGTGAAGAACCGCGAGTACAGCAGGTGCAGGATCGCGTGCTCCACACCGCCCACGTACTGGTCCACCGGCAGCCAGCGGTCCACCGCCGCACGGTCGAACGGGGCGGCGTCGTCCTGCGGGGACGTGTAGCGCAGGTAGTACCAGGACGAGTCCACGAACGTGTCCATGGTGTCAGTGTCACGCTTCGCGGCCCCACCGCACGCGGGGCAGCTGACGTTCACCCAGTCTGACGCCGCCGCGAGCGGGCTCTGCCCCTTGGGCGCGAGCTGCTCACCGCGCAGGTCCTCGGGCAGCCGCACGGGCAGCTGGTCCTCGGGCACCGGCACCTCGCCGCACGAGGCGCAGTGGATGATCGGGATGGGGGCACCCCAGAAACGCTGCCGGGACAGCAGCCAGTCCCGCAGCCGGAAGTTCACGAAGCGTTCGCCGGTGCCGGCCTCGGTGACGATCTCGATGGCCTTTTCCAGGGCCTCTGCCTTGGGCAGCCCGTCCAGAGGACCCGAGTTGATCAGGGTGCCGTCCCCGACCGCGGCGACGCCGGAGACCGCGGGATCCTCCTCGCCGGTGTCCAGCACGGTGCGGATCGGCAGGTCGAAGGCGCGGGCGAAGTCCAGGTCACGCTGGTCGTGGGCGGGCACCGCCATGATCACGCCCGTGCCGTAGTCCGCGAGCACGTAGTCCGAGGCCCACACCGGCAACTTCTCGCCCGTCAGGGGGTTCACCGCCCAGCGGCCCAGGAACACGCCGGTCTTCTCGCGGTCCGAGGACTGCCGCTCGATGTCCGACAGCGCCTTGACCTGCTCGCGGTACTCGGCGAGCGCCGCGGCCTGCTCGGGGGCCACGACGTCCTGGGCGATCTGTGCGTCCGCGGCCACCACGCAGAACGTGGCGCCGTAGAGGGTGTCCGGGCGAGTGGTGAACACGGTGACGGTGCGCCCGGAGGTGTCCGAGGCGTCGGCACCCTCGGCGGGAGCGCCCTCGATCACGAAGTTCACGTGCGCACCCTCGGAGCGCCCGATCCAGTTGCGCTGCATGGCCAGCACGCGCTCGGGCCAGTGGCCCTCCAGCTCGCTCATGTCGTCCAGCAGGCGCTGGGCGTAGTCGGTGATCTTGAAGTACCACTGGTTCAGGGACTTCTTGGTCACGGGGGTGTGGCAGCGCTCGCAGGCCCCGTTGACCACCTGCTCGTTGGCCAGCACGGTCTGGTCCTTGGGGCACCAGTTGACCGGGGAGTCCTTCCGGTAGGCCAGCCCGTGGGAGTAGAACTGCAGGAACAGCCACTGGGTCCAGCGGTAGTACTCGGGGTCGGAGGTGTGGATCTCCCGGTCCCAGTCCGCGCTGATCGCGTAGCGCTTGAAGGACTCGCGCTGGGTGTCGATGTTGCGGTAGGTCCACTCCGCGGGGTGGGCGTCGCGCTTGATCGCGGCGTTCTCCGCGGGCAGCCCGAACGAGTCCCAGCCCACGGGGTGCATCACGTCGTAGCCGCGGTGCCACCAGTAGCGGGCCACCACGTCACCCATGGCGAACGCCTCGGCGTGGCCCATGTGGAGGTCACCGGAGGGGTAGGGGAACATGTCGAGCACGTAGCGCCGTTCCGCAGAGCCGTCGTCGGCGGGCGCGTAGACGCGGTTCTCGTCCCAGTAGCCGGACCAGGTGGCCTCGATGCGCTGGACGTCGTACTCGGTGCCCGCCTCCGGGGTGCTGTGCTCGCTCACGTGCCTCGCCTTCAGGTTCACGGGGCCGGGCGGGTGCCGAGGCCGGGGTTCCGGGGCGGCAGCGCGGTCCCCCGCGTGGATGTGTGGGGATCCCTCCCAGTTTAGACCAGCGGCCGTCACGGCCCGCGTGCAGGGGGCCCGGCTACCATGGGGGCGCCCGATGACGCATGGATGGAGGCCCGGTGGACAACCCCTACGCAGAACGCCGCAGCGTGGTACTGGACGGGTACCGCGTGCGGTACTGGTTCTACGACGCGGACAAGCAGCGCAAACCTCTGCTGGTCATGCTCCACGGCTTCCGCGGTGACCACCACGGGCTGCAGCTGATCGCCACCGCACTGCGGGAGAAGTACCACGTGGTGGTCCCGGACCTGCCCGGCTTCGGCCGCTCCGAACCCTTCCCGCAGCGCGAGCACTCCGTGGACGAGTACGTGCGGTTCACCCGGGACTTCATCACCGCCCTGACCGACGGCGCCGTGACCCCGGACTCCGGCACGGGCGTGGTGCTCGCGGGACACTCCTTCGGCTCCATCCTGGCCGCGCACTTCGCCGCCGAGCACCCCTCCATGGTGGAGCGGCTGGTGCTCATCAACCCCATCTCCCAGCCCGCGCTGAGCGGGTCGCAGAAGTCCCTGACCAAGCTCACCCGGCTGTACTACGGCGCGGGTTCCACCATGCCCCGCCGGCTGGGCACCCGGCTGCTGTCCTCCAACGCCGTGGTCAAGCTCATGACGGACGTGATGATCAAGTCCGAGGACCCCGAGATCAAGCACTACGCGCTGCGCCAGCACCAGGCGTACTTCAACACGTTCGCCAACCGGGACGTCCTCACCCAGGCCTACGACGCCTCGATCTCCCGCACCGTGGCCGAGGTGGCCATGAAGCTCACCATGCCCACCCTGCTGATCGTGGGCGAGCTGGACGACCTCGGCTCCGTGGACTCCCAGCGCACCATGGCGTCCTGGATCCGCAGCCACAGCCTGCAGATCATCCCCGGGGTGGGCCACCTGATCCACTACGAGGCGCCGCAGACCGCCGCGCGGATGATCGAGGACTTCCTGGAGTCCCCCGCCCCCGAGCCCCTGGAGGGCTACGACCAGCTGCCCCACGCGGACACCACCGTGTCCACCCCCGACCAGCTCACCGGCATGCTCCCCGCCGTGGACCCCGCGGCGAGCGCCGCGCAGTTCCGGCGGGAGACCCGGGCGCGTGGCCTGTCCGGGGAGTCCGAGCGGTGAAGCTGCTCTTCGACGCCCGCTACATCCGCACCGACCACCACGACGGCATCAGCCGCTACAGCGCCGAGCTGCTCGCCGCGACCGCCCGAGAGGTGCGGCAGGATCCGCGGGTGCGGCTGTGCGCGCTGGTCAGCGACCCCGCCCAGCGGGCGTTCGTGCCCGAGGACGTCGCCACGATCACGGGCCCCTCGGTCACCTCGCCCGCGGAGGTTCTCACGGCGCTCGCGGTCAACCGCTTCGACCCGGACGTGGTGTTCTCCCC
>NZ_JASDCY010000060.1:8189-16835 GCF_030407675.1 Kocuria sp. APC 4018
CCCATGCAGACCATGGGCTCGCTGGGGCGCCGGTACCGGTTGATCCTCACGCTGCACGATCTCATCTACTACGAGCACCCGCAGCCCCCGGGCGACCTGCCGCTGCCGGTGCAGTGGGGCTGGCGCGCGTACCACAAGGCCTGGTGGCCCCAGCGGCTCACGCTCAACCGCGCCGATGCCGTGGCCACGGTCTCGCAGACCTCCCGGCAGCAGATCCTGGCCCGCCGCCTCACGAAGCGGGACGTGCGCGTGATCGCCAACGCGGCGCCGTCGGCGGGGATCCCCGAGGACGAGGCGTTCGCCCGGCTTCCGCGCCGCGGCACGGACCTGGTGTACATGGGCTCGTTCCTGCCGTACAAGAACGTGGAGACCCTGTTGCGGGCCATGGCCCACCTCCCCGGGCACACCCTGCACCTGCTCTCGCGCATCTCCCCCGCGCGCCGCGCCGAACTCCAGGCCCAGGTGCCGGCCGGGGCCCGCGTGGTTTTCCACGGCGGCGTGGGCGAGGAGCAGTACCGCGAGCTGCTGTCCTCGTGCGCCGCGCTGGTCACGGCGTCCCGCGCGGAGGGCTACGGCCTGCCGCTCGTGGAAGCCTTCGCCGAGGGTGCGCCCGTCGTGTGCTCCGAGCTGCCGATCTTCCGCGAGGTCGCCGGGGACGCCGCCGGCTACGCCCCGGTGGACGACGACGCCGCCTTCGCCGCCCGGGTGCGCGAGCTCACGGACCCGGGTCTCGCCCGGCAGCGCGTCCTGGCGGGGCTGGAACGGATCCGCGAGCACACGTGGGCGGACTCCGCGCGGGACCTGCTGGACCTCGCACGCGAGCTGCACCAGCGCGGCTGAACGCCCCGGGGAGATGGCCCGAGGACTCACTCGTGGCACTTCTGGTGCCCGCGGGACCGCATCCGGCGGCAGATTCCCCGTTCTCCGGGACGGCGACACGAAAGCCGCCGCCCCGGACCGCTGGGCTCGCCGGGTGGTTCAGAGCAGGTCGGCGACGTCGCAGCGCACGTTCACGGGCGCGTGCTCCCGCAGGGCCGAGGCCCGGGCCTTCTCCGCGCGCAACGCCGCGGTGATCTTGGGCGCGATCCCGAACCCGAAAAACAGCAGGGCGCGGTACGGCCGGTCCTCGCCGGATCCTGCGCCCGCCCGGCCCGGGCGCGCGGTCTCCGCGGAACCCGCACGCGCGAGCCCGTCGAGAGTGCCATCGGACGTCTCCCCGGTCTCGTTCTCCGCGACGTCAGCGCCATTGCCGGGTGTGTTCTCGACCGGGGCGGGCCCCACCACGCGCACCCGCTCGGGCAGCTGGAGGTCCCGCAGGGTGGCCGCGAGCGCCCCGCGGGGACCCGTGAGCGCCGCGGTGCGCACCGCGGGGGGCAGGCCCAGCTCGTGGCGCTCGTGCAGCTCCCGCTCCGAGTGCCCGGCGGGGTCCCAGCGCACGAGCGCGGACACGGCGCGGTCCTGGTCCGCGGTGACCACCACTGTGCCGCCGTGCTCTGCCGAGCGCACGAGGGCGGCGGCATTGAACCACCGGCGCAGGGTCTGCTCCTCGGCGCGCAGCCACGGGCGGGCGAGCATCTGGTTGCCGTCCAGCAGCAGGGCCGCGGCGTACCCGCCCTCGGCCACCGGTTCCGCCCCGGGGGTGGCCACCACGAGCGCGGGAGCGGACCCCACGCGCGCCCGGACCGTGTGCTCGGAAGACGAAATCACAGGCACCTGCGGGAAGGCCCTCCCGAGTTCCTCGGCGGTGCGCCCGGCACCGACGGAACTCAGGCGCACCCTGGTGAAGCCGCACTCCGCGCAGCTCCACTCGTGCGCCTGGCGACCGCACCACGTGCACACCGGCACGGCGTTCGCCGAGGACAGGGCGAGCGGCCCGTCGCACGCGCGGCAGCGCGCCGGTGTGCGGCACCGCTGGCAGGCGAGGACCGGCGCGTAGCCCTTGCGGGCCACCTGCACGAGCACCGGTCCCTTCTCGAGGGCCGCGCGCGCCACCCGGAACGCCTCGTGCGGCAGCCGCGCGCGGGCCGCGAGCGGATCGCGGGCCGTGTTGTAGGAGTCCGAGGTCGCCTCGATCCGCGGGGAGCACCTGCGCAGCTCCGTCCGGTCCGGGGCCAGCCGCACGGCCCACCCCGTGCTCACGAGGCGCTGGGCCTCCGGGCTCACGGCGTAGCCGGTGAACAGCGCGGCCAGGTTCTGCTGCTGGGCCCGCAGCAGCAGGACGTCCCGGGTGTGCTGGTAGGGGGCGCGCTGCTCCACGAAGTTGACGTCCCCGTCGTCGTGGCAGCACACCAGGGCGAGGTCCTGCACCGGTGCATAGGCCGCCGAGCGCGTGCCCACGGCCAGCCGCTTGCGGCCCAGCGCGAGCTCCAGGAATCCGCGGTAGCGCGGGGTGGGGCCGTCCCCGGCGTGCAGCCGCACCACGGCGTCCTCCCCCACCAGCTCGTGCAGCGCGGTCTCGAGCCGTTCCAGGGCCTTGTGGTCCGCCACCACGCCCACAGCCCCGCGGCCGGCGGCGTACGCGGTGGCCATGGCGTTCGCGGTCAGGCGCGCCCAGTCGTGGTCCTCGGCGGACGGCAGCACCTCGACGACGCCGCGCACCGGCCTCCCGGACGCCACCGCCGCGATGAACTCGGGGCCGTGCTCGTAGTGTCCCCAGATCTCGGGAGACGGGGCGACGGCGTCTTCGCCCTCCCTGTCCTGTTGCCCGGGTGACGGCTGCTCCTCGGTGGCGTTTGACGGTTCCTCCACCGGTGCGGGCGTGGCGTCCCCCGCGGTGAACTCCTTGTCCACGCGTGCCACCCGGGGCGCGATGGCCACGCGCAGCACGTCCGCTGCGGTTCCCGCGCAGCGCTGGGCCACGGCCTCCGCGAGGTCCACGATCTCCGGGGCGGCCACCGGCAGCGGTGAGAGCACCCGCCGGATGGGCAGCAGCCGTTCTCCCGGAACGTCGGTGTGTGCCACCCGCTCGACGACCCACCCGGACATCTTGCGCCCGGAGAAGATCACGGACACCTTGGACCCCACCACGGCCTGCTCGTGCAGGGCGGCACTCACGCGGTAGTCGAACACCCGGTCCAGGTGGGGGACGTAGGCCTCCAGCAGCACCCGGGCAACGGGGTTCTCGGCGGCCACGCCCTCGGAGCCCAGGGCGGCGCCCCGTGGGCGGGGCCCCGCCTCTCGCGTGCCGGCGGAACCACCCGAGCGCGCGGCGCGGGGCTCCGGCGCCGGGGGAAGGCCCGCGAGCGTGAGCTGCTCGCCGGAGGTGTTCTCCGGTTCCGAGGTGGCCCCCGGCCCGGGAGTGTGCTCGCGTTCCGGGGTCTCCGCTGCATCCGGGGTGCCCGCCGGGCCAGGAGGGTTTCCCACTGCGGGAGCCTGCTCCGGGGTGTCCCGCCCGGGGGTCACAGCCCCGCGGCGGAACGCAGCTCCTGCACCCGGTCGGTGCGCTCCCACGTGAAGTCGGGGTCCGTGCGGCCGAAGTGCCCGTGGGCCGCGGTCTTGGCGTAGATGGGCCGCTTGAGGTCCAGGTCCTCGATGATCGCGAGCGGACGCAGGTCGAAGACCTCGGTGATCGCGTTCTCGATGCGCACGGGATCCACGGTCTCGGTGCCGAACGTCTCCACGTACAGACCCACCGGGTGGGCCTGGCCGATCGCATAGGCCACCTGGACCTCCGCGCGGCGTGCGAGCCCTGCGGCCACCACGTTCTTGGCCACCCAGCGCATCGCGTACGCGGCGGAGCGGTCCACCTTGGAGGGGTCCTTGCCGGAGAACGCGCCACCGCCGTGGCGGGCCATGCCGCCGTAGGTGTCCACGATGATCTTGCGCCCGGTGAGCCCGGCGTCCCCCACGGGCCCGCCGCGCACGAAGTTGCCCGCGGGGTTCACGATGATCCGCGTGCCGGAGAGGTCCAGGCCGGAGTCGCCCAGGACGGGCTCGATCACGCACGTGGTGATGTCCCGGGTGAGCTGGTCGAGGTCGTAGTTCTCCGCGTGCTGGGAGGAGACCACCACGGTGTCCACGGAGACGGGGGTGTGGCCGTCGTAGCCCAGGGTCACCTGGGTCTTGCCGTCCGGGCGCAGCTCGGGCAGAACGGCGGTCTTGCGCACGCGCGTGAGCTGCTCGGAGAGCCGGTGCGCCAGGAGGATGGGGGCCGGCATGAGCGCCTCGGTCTCGTCCGAGGCGTAGCCGAACATGATGCCCTGGTCCCCCGCACCCTGGGCATCCCGCGGGTCCTTGGCGATCCCCGTGCGCTCCTCCAGGGAGTTGAAGACGCCGTCGTAGATCTCGTTGGACTGCTCACCCACGCTGATGGACACGCCGCAGAATTCACCGTCGAAGCCGTGCACCGCGGAGTTGTAGCCGATGTCCAGCAGGGTCTTGCGCACGATGTGCGGGATCTCCACGTACGCGTCCGTCTTGACCTCCCCGGCCACGTGCACGAGACCGGTGGTGACCATGGTCTCCACCGCCACGGAGGACTGGGGGTCCTCACTGAGCAGCGCGTCCAGGATGGAGTCCGAGATCTGGTCGCAGATCTTGTCCGGATGGCCCTCGGTCACGGACTCGGACGTGAAGATTCTCAGGTGCTCAGTCGATGCGCTCACGCCACCACATTACCCGGCGGCGCCGACACCCTCTTCCCGAGCGATGCGCTCCACCACGAACCGGGCGACCTCGTCCTTGCTCCCCCGCGTGGACGCCTCCTCGGCACCGCGGGCGGAGAGCACGACCACCTCGTTCTCGTCCCGGCCGAAGACCTTGTCGGTGCCCACCTCGTTGAGCACCAGCAGGTCGCAGCCCTTGCGGACCAGCTTGGCGCGGGCGAAGTCCAGCACGGAGTGCTCGGCGTCCCCGGTCTCCGCCGCGAAGCCCACCACGAGCTGGTCCAGGCCGCGCTCATCCCGCTGCGCCACCACGGCGCGCAGGATGTCCGGGTTGCGCACCAGCCGGATCACGGGGTCCGTGCCGTCCTCGGACTTCTTCATCTTGTGCTCCCCCACGGTGTCCGGGCGGAAGTCCGCCACGGCCGCGGCCATGATCACGACGTCGCTCCCGGCCGCCGCCGTCAGCGTTGCCTCCTCGAGCTCGCGCGCCGAGGACACGCGGGTGGTGCGCATGCCGTGCGGAAGATCGGTCTCCACGTGGGCCGCAATCAGGTGGACGTCCGCGCCCGCTTCGCGTGCCGCCCGGGCCAGGGCAACGCCCTGCTTGCCCGACGAGCGGTTGCCGAGGAAGCGGACGGGGTCCAGAGCCTCACGGGTGCCACCCGCGGTGACCAGCACGCGACGTCCGGCCAGCACCCCGGGGTCGGAGCCGACGTGGTCCGTGGTGGGGGCCCCGGCAGGCGCAGCCGCGACGGTGGACGGTGCGGCGTCGGGGGTGCTCGCGGAGCCGGTGGACGCGGCGTCGGAGGGCCCCGCGCTGGAGGGAGCCGTCCGAGCGGCAAGGGCCAGTGCGGCGTCGACGATGTCCTGCGGCTCGGGAAGCCGACCAGGGCCGCTGTCGGTTCCGGTGAGCCGGCCCGTGGCGGGCTCCATCACGGTGTGGCCGTGCTCGCGCAGCAGGGCCACGTTGCGCTGGGTGGCCGGGTTGAGCCACATCTCCGTGTGCATGGCCGGCGCCAGGAGCACGGGCGCGGACGTGGCGAGCACGGTGGTGCTCAGCAGGTCGTCCGCGTGGCCGTGCGCGATGCGGGCCATGAGGTCCGCGGTGGCCGGCGCGATCACCACGAGGTCCGCGGCCTGGCCCTGGGCCACGTGGTTCACGGTGTCCACGCGGTCGAAGACGGACTCCGAGACGTGCTCCCCCGTGAGGGCCTCCCACGTGGGCGCACCCACGAACTCCAGCGCCGCCCGGGTGGGCATGGGCACCACGTGGTGCCCCGCCTCGGACAGCAGCCGGGAGACGAGCGCGGCCTTGTATGCGGCAATGCCCCCGCCCACACCCAGCACCACGCGCAGGGGCGCGGGCCGGGCGGGGACGGGGGCGTGGCCGGAGTGCGGCTCAGTCACTGCTCGGTGGGCTCCGCGGAGTCCTCGGTGGTCTCCTCGACCGCAGTCTCCGCGGTCTCCGTGGAGTCCTGCCCGGGGGTCTCCTCCGAGGCCGGCAGCTGGGTGCCGTCCGAGAACATGGCGGTGGAGTCCTGCTCCTCGCCCTGGGCGAAGAAGTCACCGGTGAACATGTCCGTGGCGGTGGGCTCGTCGCTGACCATCTGGCCGTTGGGGGTGAACCCGGCGTGGGCCACGTGGTCGGCCTCGATCAGGCCCTCGTCGATCTCGCGGAACGCGATGGACAGCGGCTTCTCGTTGAGCTGGGTGTCCACCAGCGGACCCACGTACTCGAACAGGCCCTCGTGCAACTGCGAGTAGTACGCGTTGATCTGACGGGCGCGGCGGGCCCCGAAGATCACGAGTCCGTACTTGGAATCCGTCTTGTCGAGCAGCCGATCGACGGGCGGGTTGACGATGCCTTCGTTGTTCGTGCTCACGTGCTTCATGACTCCTGTGGTGGACGTAGATGTCGGTGGCGTGCGGGGCGCTCCGCGGTGGTGGGCCAGGATGGCGAGGCGCTCAGCGCCCCTGCTCACCCGGCAGCCCCATGAGTGCCACAAGCTCTGCGGCGGCGCGCTCCACGGTGTCGTTGACGACCGTGTGATCGAACTCGGACTGCGCCGCGAGTTCCAGTTTAGCCGTTTCCAGCCGACGCTGCTGCTGCTCGGGCGTCTCGGTGCCCCGGCCGACCAGCCGGTGCACCATCTCGTCCCAGCTGGGCGGGGCCAGGAAGACGAACTGCGCCTCGGGCATGGCCTGCCGGATGCTGCGCGCTCCCTGCAGGTCGATCTCGAGCAGCACGCTGCGCCCGGCGGCCAGCGCCTCCTCGACCTTGTGCCGCGGGGTGCCGTACCGGTGGAGGTTGTGCACAACGGCCCACTCGAGAAGGTCGTCCTCGTCGATCATGCGGTCGAACTCGTCGTCGCGGACGAAGAAGTAGTGCACGCCGTCCACCTCGCCGGGCCGGGGAGCGCGGGTGGTGGCCGAGACGGAGAGCCACACGTCCGGGTAGTGGTCCCGCACGTACGTGGACACGGTGCCCTTGCCCACGGCCGTGGGCCCGGCCAGAACGGTCACGGTGGGCGATGCGGGCACGAATACCTCCGGGGGTGCGGCGACGGTCGGGTCGAACTCGTCCGTCACTGTACCAACCGGGAGCCACCGCCCGCGCGGTGGTTCCTCAGCGGTCCAGGTACTCCACCAGCGCGCGGCGCTGGTGCTGGCCCAGCCCGCGCACGCGGCGGGTGGGGGCAATGCCGATCTGCTCCATGATCGCGGCGGAGCGGACCCTGCCGATCCCGGGGGTGGACTCCAGCAGCTCGGTGACCTTGAGGCGGCTCACGGCCTCGTCCTCGTCGCCGCGGCGCAGCACCTCGGCCACGGAGACGGTGCCGTCCCGCAGCCCCTTCTTGATCTCGGCGCGCACGGACCGGGCCGCCGTCGCCTTCTCCCGCGCCCTGGCGCGCTCGTCATCCGTCAGTGGCCGCAGTGCCATTCCCAGCTCTCCTCGTGGTAGCCCGACGGCCCGACCGGTCGCGCGAGAGGGGGGTGGCGAACGGGGCCGTCTCCCACCGAAAGTACCCGAGGACTTTGCGGGGGGTAAATGCACGACCGTCCCCTGACGAGCTCCGGGGCTCGCGTTCCAGGGGGCGGTCGTGCCGGGGGTCAGACGCGCTGCAGGTGCTCCGCGAGCTCCTCCGCCGAGCGCGTGACGGCCTCCCCCAGGGCACGGACGTCCGGGCCGTGAGCGAGCACGTCACGGGACGAGTTGGCCAGCACCGTGCCCCTGACCTGGGAGAACACCGAGGCGACGGCGGCCGCGTCCGCTCCCTGCGCACCGTATCCCGGAGCGAGGACCGGCCCGTTCAGCTCCCGGAGGTCGATCCCGAGGCGGCTCATGGCCTCGCCCACGGTGGCTCCGATCACCACCCCGCACGAGCCCAGCCCGCCCGTTCCCGCCGACGTCACGATTTGATCACGATCGTCCGTGTGACGTGCCGGGCCCTGTCCGGATGCCTGGGCGGACGACGACGCCGCGGGGCCCCGCGCGCCCGGCGCCCGGTTCTCGTGGGCCACGGCGGAGAGGATGCCCGCGGCCACGGAGTCCTCACCGCCCACGTGCTGCACGCTGGCGCCCTCCGGGTTGGAGGTCAGGGCGAGCACGAAGGTCCCCCGGCCGGTGGCGCGCGCCAGGTCCAGCGCGGGGCGCAGCGACTCGAAGCCCAGGTACGGGCTCAGGGTCACGGCGTCCGCCGCGAGGGGCGAGTCGTCGGAGAGCCACGCCGTCGCGTAGGCCGCCATCGTGGAACCGATGTCACCGCGCTTGGCGTCCGCGATGCTGAGGACCCCCGCGGCCGTGGATTCCGCGAGCACGCGTTCGAGCACCGCGATGCCCGCCGAGCCGAGGGCCTCGAACAGCGCCACCTGCGGTTTGAGCGCCGCGGCCCGGCCGGCGGCGGCCTCCACGACCCGCAGGGAGAAGGTCTCGAGCCCCTGCGCGGTGCGCGGCAGACCCCAGGCGTCGAGCAGCCCCGGGTGGGGGTCGATGCCCACGCACAGCGGCCCCCGCTCGGCCATGGCCCGCTGCAGCCGGACC
>NZ_JASDCY010000006.1:0-71086 GCF_030407675.1 Kocuria sp. APC 4018
CGGCGGTCAGGGCACGCGGGTGCCGGAGCGGTGTGGGGTGAGGAGCAGGACACGGTGCGGTGGCCTTTCGGAGGGATCTGCAGAGGGGCGTGCGAGCAGACCGTGGCCTATCCCAACGGGTCGCCCTTCGTGCGGTCCAGGGCCACTCGCACCAGTGCGGAGGCCAGGACGGGCAGCTGCTCGGGGTCCACGAGGTCCGCCAGCGCGGCGGCGTCTTCCTGCAGGCCGACGCGGCGGGCACCGGCGAGCGCCTTCTTGTCGACGTGCGGAGCCAGCATCGGCCACACGCCCTGTGCTTCACGCGCGAAGATGGACGCGCCGGTGGGCCCGATGCCGGGGAAATCCTGCAGCCGGCGGAGAATCCCCGAGGCGTCGTCGGAGGCGTCCCGCAGCGCTCGCAGGTCACCGCCCCAGGTGTCCAGGATCAGGTCCGCGCCGTTGCCCAGCATGGTGGAGGTGCGCTCGTCGTAGCGCTTGTACCCGCCACGGCCCAGGGCGGCCACCCGCTGGCGCCAGGAGGAGTTTCGCATCGCCTCGGGGGTGCGGAACCCGGCGTCGAACAGCGCGCGGGCAGAGGCCACCGCCGCGGGTGCCCCGATCCGGGCGGAGAGCAGATTGGCCAGCACGAGCAACTGGTAGAGAGGAGCGGGAGCGTCCCGCAGCTCGATCCCCGCCTCCTGCGCGTATGTGCGGCCGTGCCGCTCCAGCAGCGCGTCCACGGTCTGCGCAGGGGTTCGGGCCACGGCGGCGGTCCTCTCGGTGCGGCTCGGCGGGTTCCGGCCCCCGGAGGACGACGACGCCGCGCGGCTCGCGGGGGTCGGCGTCACTGGTCGGCAGGCCGTTCGTCCAGCCTAGAACCGCTGAGCCCGGGAGGTCGAGCGGCCCGTGAGCACGTGCCGTGGGACGCCGTGGGCTGAGCGGGCGGCGGAAAGGCGGCCGATCGGCGTCGTGATGCGGCGGAGGATGGCGAGCAGGTGGGAGAGGATTCCGCTGGCGGCCAACTCCTCGTGGGGAAGGTCACTGATCAATAGACTGATGACCAACGCCGCCCCGTTCTGCGCGAGCAATCGAGCACTTCGAGGGCTGCGGTCGAACTGATTGGTCACGACGAAAGGCAGTGCCATGGCAGAGAGCAACGAGAACATCCAGAAGGTCCGCGACATCATCAAGGGCACGCGCATCGCCATGCTCACCCACGTGGACGAGAACGGCCGCCTGGTCTCCAAGCCCATGGCCACGCAGGAGGTCGATTTCGACGGCACGGTGCGCTTCATCGCGGAGCGCGCCTCCGACCAGGGCATGGACATCCAGAAGAACCCGAACGTGAACGTGGCCTACTCGGGCAACGGTGCCTGGGTGTCGCTGAGCGGCAAGGCACGCATCGTCAACGACACGGACAAGCTGCGTGAGCTGTGGAGCTCCTTCACCGGTTCCTGGCTGGAGGGCGGCCCCGAGAACCCCAACAACGTGCTCATCGAGATCGACGCGGACACCGCCGAGTACTGGGACACCCCGGGTGGCAGCAAGGTCACCCAGGTGGCCAACCTGATCAAGGCCAAGGTCACCGGCAACACCGTGGACGGTGAGAACGAGGTCGTGGACCTCTGATCGCATCGGAGTCGTTGCGGACCTGACCGGGCCGTGCTCGCACCGTGCGGGCGCGGCCCGTTGCCGTTCCACGGTTCGCCGCACCACCAGGTGGCATCCAGCTGGCCACCAGGTGCCGTGGCGGCTCCCGTGGGACGGTTCCTATGAGGGCGAGCCACAGGACCCGCTCACCCCGACCGCACCAGTGACCGGCTCCGAACGGGCCGAGAAGAGGAGCCCGATCACCATGGAGACGACCCCGAACAGTGTGTGGACCTTCCTCTCCCACGTGGAGTTCCCCGCCGAGATGGCCCCGTTCCTGGTGGCCGGTGAGGTCCCCGTGGCCTCTTTCAAGACCGTGCGGGACACCGCCACGTTCACCAACCGCCGTCTGATCGTGCGGGACGCCCAGGGGCTGCGCGGCAAGAAGATCGAGACGGTGTCCATTCCCTACTCCAGCATCAGCATGTGGTCCACGGAGAACGCCGGGACCCTGGACTTCAACGCGGAGATCCAGCTCTGGACGCGCGCCGGCGTCATGAAGATCAACGTGGGCCGCGGCATCGACGTCGTTGCACTGGACCAGCTCATCGCCCACTCCGTCCTCGGCTAGTCAGACCGCCCGCCCGCCCCGGCGGGTGACCGGAACCACGGCCGCGGTGCCTACCATGGGGCATGACCGTTCGCATGCTGTCGATTGAGACCGTGGTCCCCGAGACCGTCATCCGGCAGGAGGACGTCACCCGCCTGTTCGCGGGGCAGCCGGGTATGACGCGCCTGGGCTCGCGGCTCGTGCGCTCCGCGTTCGACGGCGCCGGGGTGGCCACGCGCCACACCGTGCTCCCCGAGCTGGCGGAGGCCACCGCCCGCGCGTCGCACGCTCCCACCGCTGGCCCGGAGGACGACCGGGAGCGGGGGCAGTTGACGCCCCCGCGGACGCCGCACGGGGAACCCCCGGGTGACGACGCCGCGGCGTCGCCGTTCGTGGATCCCGTCACCGGTCACCTGCTCTCACCCGGCACCCACGCCAGGAACCAGATCTACACGCGGAACGCCCGGGAGCTGTTCGTGGCCGCGGGCAGGGCGGCGCTGAGCGGCGTCGGCCCCGGGATCACCGCGGCGGACGTGACCCACGTGGTCACGGTGTCCTGCACCGGGTTCTTCGCGCCGGGCCCGGACGTGCGTGTGGCCAAGGACCTGGGGCTGCCCGCGGACGTCAAACGTGTGCACCTGGGATTCATGGGGTGCAACGCGGCCTTCCCCGCGCTGCAGACGGCGGCGACCGCGTGCCGCGCGGACCCGGACGCCGTGGTGCTCGTGGTGTGCGTGGAACTGTGCACCCTGCACCTGCACGTGCGCAACGATCCCGACACCGTGATGGGCAACGCCCTGTTCGCGGACGGCGCGGCCGCTGCTGTGGTGACCGCGCGCGACGTCGCCGTCCCCGGCGCCGCACTCGAGCTCGTGGACTTCGAGACCACCCTGGCGCCCGTGGGCGAGGACGAGCTCGCGTGGAGCGTGGGGGACGAGGGCTTCGAGATGATCCTGGGGACCTACGTGCCCCGCATCATCGACGACCACGTGACGGACGCCCTCGCGCCCCTGCTCCGGCGCACGGGTCTCGCTGTGGAGGACATCCCGCAGTGGGCCGTTCACCCGGGCGGGCGCAGCATCCTGGACAAGGTGGAGTCCCGGCTGGGGCTGAGCGCCGAGCAGATGGCGCCCTCGCGTGCGGTGCTCCGCGATGCGGGGAACATGAGCAGTGTGACCATCCTCTTCGTCCTGGCCCGCCTGCTGCACACCGGAATGTCCGGGCACGTGGCGGCCATGGCGTTCGGGCCGGGCCTGAGCATCGAGTCCGCCCTGCTCCGGCTGCTCCCCGCCGCGCAGCGCTGATGGATCTCCTCCTGCACCGCCGGTCCGTGGGCGAGCCCGAGCTCATGGACGACCCCGCGTGCGATCCCGTGGCCCTGGACAACACCTACCGGTTGTTTGGGGTGATCAACCCGCTCGTGGCGTCCTGGCGCCCGGTGTACCGCCGGCACCTGCGACCCGCCCTGCGGGCGGCCGCGCGGCAGGGACGCCCGGCCACGGTGCTGGACGTGGGGTGCGGGGGCGGGGACGTCGCCCGGGCCGTTGCGCGCTGGGCTCACCGGGACGGACTCGACGTGCGGGTCACGGGCATCGACCCCGACGAGCGGGCCACCCGGTGGGCCGCGGCCCACGACCGGGGGGCCGAAATCACCTACCGCACGGTGGCCAGCGGCGCGCTGATGGAGGCCGGGGAGAGCTACGACGTGGTGATCTCCAACCACATGCTGCACCACCTCACCCCCGCGGAGCTGGCCGGGGTGCTCTCCGACTCCGAGGCACTGGCCCGCGGGGTGGCGGTGCACAACGACCTGCGCCGCAGCCGCGCGGCGTGGCTCGTCTACTGGGTGGCCACGCTGCCCCTGGCCCGCGCCCGCACCTTCGTGCGCTTCGACGGGCTGCTCTCGATCCGGCGCAGCCACACTCCCGCCGAGCTGGCCACGGCTCTACCCCCTGGCTGGCAGGCCGTGGGGCAGCGGTTCTTCCGGCTGCTCGCGGTGCACCGCGCACCGGAGACGATGCCGCCCCGGACGGGCCGGGGCCGCGCGTAGCCGGTGCCACCGGGCAGGACTCAGGCGGAGCCGGGCCGCGTGTCCTGGTCCCAGCCCTGCTGCGGGGTGTCGCAGGTCTCACGGAACACGAACTGGGAGGGGCGCTTGCGCTCGCGGCTGGACCAGTCGATCGCGGGGCGGTGCGTGTGCTCGGGCACGTAGCCCAGCCGGTACACGGCCATGAGCTCCAGGTCGTCCGGGACGTGCAGCATGTCCACGATCCGCTGCCACTGGTGCGGGGCCTCCATGGGGAAGGACACGAACTGGATGCCCATGCCCAGCTCCACCGTGGTCAGCCACAGGTTCTCCATGGCCGCGCCCATGCTGAACACGGAGTAGAACCCCGAGAGCTCCTCCGGGCGGTACTCGCCGCGTTCGAGCATCACCCCGATCAGCAGGGGTGAGCCCGCCACGAGCTTGCGGTTCTCCTCACCCAGGGTCTGCGGGACGCGCAGCCTGTTCATGAGGGCCTGCCCGGACGGTGTGAACGCCCGGGAGGTGAACGGGCGCAGCAGGGCGGGCAGCTTGTCGAAGAGCATGCCGCTGCGCAGGGTGTCCATCTCCTTCTGGCTGAACCGGAAGTACTTCTTGTACCGGTCGAAGAACGTGCCCGCGCCCATCACCTCGGTCATGCTCTCGCCACTGATGCGGGCGACCGTCTCGATGGTGTCCCGGTCCTCGATCAGCACGAACCGCCACGGCTGGCTGTTGAACTGGGACGGTGCGGCGGCGGCCGCACGGATCAGCAGCTGCTGGTGCTCGGGGCTCACCGGGTCTGGTCGGAACGGACCGTTGGTGGTCCGCCGGTTGAACACGACATCCAGGAATTCCACGATTCACCTCCAGGCCAGCACGAGACCGGCCACGTAGCAGGGGGCCGCCGCGATGGCGTCCCGGGTGTGTCGCCGCAGCGGACGGGCGCCGTGGCGCTGCAGCAGGAACAGGGGAGCCAGGGCAGGGGCCAGCGCGAGCGGCGTCGTCGAACGCGCCCTCAGCCCGGCGGCGCACGCGGCCGCAGTGAGCGACGAGGTGGCGATGTACAGGCCGTGGTGGACCCAGCGCACGTTCGAGGTGTCGAGCAGGCCGAGGGCCACCGAGCCGCCCAGGGCGCAGTTCGCCGTGTACGACGCCGCCGCGGCCGTGACGAGCGTTCTCACCGGGTCCATGGCTCTCCTTCACGACGGCGTGCTCCTTCTGGCCATCGTGTCACAGGTCACGGCGCCGCCCGGGGACGCAGTGACCCGGAGCCCGGGGACTTGGGGCCACCGTGTGGGAGCGGTCGCGGCGCGCCTCACGGCGCTACGAGCCTCGGGGTTGCGGGAAGCAAGCACTACGATCGGGGCGTGGCCCCCGCACAGATCTTCTCCGTGATCATTCCCACCCTGCAGCGTTCGCGAGAGCTGCCCGAGTTGGTGGAGCTGTGCGCCGTGCATCCCACGGTCCTCGAGGTGATCGTGGTCAACAACCACCCGGACCCGCTGGACTTCGGCCGGGAGAATGTGCGCGTGCTGCAGCAGGAACGGAACATCTACGTGAACCCGGCCTGGAACCTGGGGGTGCGGGAAGCGCGGGCGGAGTATCTGGCGATCATCAACGACGATGTCTTGTTCGACCCGGCGCTCCTGGACCTTGCGGCTCGAGCCGTGACAGCGCCGTTCACCGGCCTCGTGGGCATCGATCCACTGCACATGAACCGGGCCGAGTCCCTCCCGCCCAAGATCCGCCTCGCCTCGCACCATCTGATCTGCTCGGGATTTGGCATGTTCATGTGCATGCCCAAGAGCAACTACGTGCCGATCCCGGAGGAGATGAAGATCTGGGGCGGGGACGACGTCCTCTACATGAGTCAGCGCTGGCCGAACAAGGTGATCATGGGCCCGTGGATCCGCTCCGAGGTGGGGACCACATCGTCCGACGCGACCTTTTCGCCGTTCCTGGAGCACGACGGGCGGATCTGTGAGCGCTATCTGCGTGACGAGGTGGGATGGCGGTGGTGGCACCGCCCTGAGGAGTGGGTGCTGGCCATCCGCAGGCTGCGACATCGTCTTGCGGGTCGTGGTGGTCGAGTTCGACACCTGGATCCGGCCGGCGGGGAGCAGGCACCCGGCACTGAGGTGGGATGAGTGGCCCCCGCACAGATCTTCTCCGTGATCATTCCCACCCTGCAGCGTTCGCGAGAGCTGCCCGAGTTGGTGGAGCTGTGCGCCGTGCATCCCACGGTCCTCGAGGTGATCGTGGTCAACAACCACCCGGACCCGCTGGATTTCGGCCGGGAGAATGTGCGCGTGCTGCAGCAGGAACGGAACATCTACGTGAACCCGGCCTGGAACCTGGGGGTGCGGGAAGCGCGGGCGGAGTATCTGGCGATCATCAACGACGATGTCCTGTTCGACCCCGTGGTCCTCGACGTCGCCGCCGAATTCGTGGTGAAGCCGCGCCGGGGGATCCTGGCCCTGGAGGGGACCTTCCTCAACCGCGAGCACGCCACGCGCCCCAGGCTGCGGGTGGCCGGGAGCAACCTGATCGGCAACAGCTTCGGCATGTTCATGTGCCTGCGCAGGGAGAACTACGTGCCCATCCCCGAGGACCTCAAGGTGTGGGGCGGGGACGACTGGCTCTTCTTCCACCAGCCGTGGCCCAACTGGGCGCTCATGGGACCCCGAGTGCGCAGCGAGGTGAGTGTGACCAGCTCTGAGGGGCAGTTCCAGCAGATGCTGGGTGAAGAGAGCTCACGCGCACAGGAGTACGTGCGGGACATGTATGGCTCCCGGTGGTGGCACCGCCCCGTGGACGCTCTGGTGGCCCTGAGGGTGGCGCGAGGGCGCGTGAAGGAAGCCGCAGCCCGTTGGCGAACCCGCACCCGCCCGGGAGGGTGAGCTTCCCTTCCGCACGCGTGCAGGGCCGCCCACCGGTGGGGTGGGTGGCCCTGCACGCGTGAGAGCGGCTCGCCCGTCGCCCCAGGGGGCCCGGGTGCGTGACTGGCACGCGCCTTCTTGGAGTTACTGCGGCGGGAACTCGCCGGTGTGCACCACGCTGCCGGATTCCTCGTCGTAGTAGAACTCGGAGACAGCCTGGCCCCGGGGCGCCGCGTTGGCGTCTCCCTCAAGCGGGTACCGGTAGGTGACCCTGAGGTTGGCGTCGTTAACGCGTTCCACCTTCGCCTCGAAGTCCGCACTGGGAGCTCGGCGCTGGATGTGCAATAGCAAACGCCGATACCGGAGGGATCGTCGTCTGTCCGCCATGGGGCGGGATCTGTCTCGCCGCACGTCAGGCGGCGGTTCCACTCGAGATCACGGTTGGGTCACACTTCTGGACGGTGGCCCGTCACCGGGCGTCAGCCGATGCCCGGGGGCCACTCGCCAGCGTGGTCGATGGACTCGGTGTCCGGGTTCCAGGTGTAGGTGGAGACGGCTCGGCCGCGGGCCTCTGCGTTGCTCTCGTCCCCCTCCACGTACGTGTAGGTGACCTGGATGGAGGAGTCGGTGAGCCGCTGCGTAGCGGGGTGGAAGCCGATGGGCTTGGACGTGGTGGTGCCCAGGTAGTCGCCCTGGTGGAAGAGCATCTGCTGCCGCGGGGACGAGCCCGTTCCGCCGCCGATCAGGGTGATCCAGGAGAGATCTGCGCACGAATCGTAGCCATCGCTGTCCTCAACGGTCCAGGACGAGGGATCGGCGACGCCCGGCACATCCGCCAGATGCGCGCTCACGGCGGCCTCGGCGCCGCTCGCACCGCACGTTTCCTGACCGGCCGGAGCGCTTGCCGAGGCGCTCTTCGCGCCAGACTCCTTGGTCGGCTCTGGCGCGGATTCCGTGGTGCGCTCCGGGGTCGGCTGCCCGGCTGGTTCCGACGACTCCTCGGGTGCTGGCGACGCCGCCTGCGAACGAATGCCCGACGTCGGGCCTGCCACCTGTGCGCTGGTGGCAGCAGACTGCGGCTCGTTCGACGAGTCGGACCCGCACGCGGTGAGTGAACCGACCCCGAGAATCAGCAGCGCCGATGCCGCGGTGAGTGTCCGAAATCGTTGCATGGTGGCCCCTTGAGCAGTCCTGGACCCGTGTTCTCACGGTCAGGATCAGGGTGCCCGCTTTCGTTCGCTTGTGCAATCTCCACATGTCATTGCATGGAATTATGTCGGCCCCGCGGGGTCACCGCGCCGTGCCAGCGCGGTCCTGGAATATCCCGGGGCCCTTCCCGCGCTTCCATCAGTAGTCTGATGATCCGGCGGGTGCCGGGTCCACCACCGTCGAGAGGGGAGCCGTGCCATGGGGACGTGCGGGGTGCACGGCCGGACCGTTGCGGAGCTGACGGCCTGTGCGGGTGCCGAGCTGCGTGCGGGCGACAGTGCCGCGGAGCAGGCCGGGAACGTCAGAATCCTCGGCGTCTCGGAAGTCCACACGGAGGTCCGCCCGGGGGATCTCTTCGTGGCGCTGCAGGGACGCCACCACCACGGGGCAAGCAAGGTCGCGGAGGCAGTGGCCGCAGGAGCGGGCGCGGTGCTCACCGACGCCGCAGGGGCGCGGTCCATCGGCCGCGACCCGGGGGTTCCGCTGCTGGTCGCCGAGCATCCCCGTGCCGTGCTGGGACCACTCGCCTCGCTCCTGAACGGCCACCCCTCCCACCACCTGCCCGTCTTCGGTGTCACGGGAACCAACGGCAAGACCACCACGGCCTACATCCTCGAAGCTGCCCTGCGACGTCTGGAGCAGCATCCCGGGCTCGTGAGCACCCCGGAGACCGTGGTGGGCACGCAGCGAGGGCCCAGTCGCATGACGACACCCTCGGCGCCGCACGTCCAGGACCTGCTGGCCAGGATGCGTGCGGCGGGCAACCGGTCGGCCGTGATGGAGGTCAGCAGCCACGCCCTGGACCAGGAGCGCGTCAACGGCGTGCGCTTCGACACTGTGGCCTTCACCAACCTGACCCATGAGCACCTGGACTACCACGGGGACATGGAGTCCTACTTCAACGCGAAGGCGAGGCTGTTCACGCCGGAGTTCGCGGCACGCGCGGTGATCGTGGTGGACGACGACGCCGGGCGGCGCCTCGACCGCCTGGCCCGCCGGAGAGGACTGCCCACCGTGACCCTGGGTACCCGGCCCGGGGGCGCCGCCACCTGGCACCTCGCCGGCGTCGAGGGCGCGGACGGGTTCGAGCTGCACGGTCCACGGGGCCCCATGCGGCTGCGTGCACCCCTGCCCGGGGAGCACAACCGCGTGAACACCGCGCTGGCCGCGCTGATGCTCCTGGGTGCCGGGCACCCGCTGCAGGAGGTGGCCCGTGCGCTCGACGGACCGGTGAGCGTGCCCGGCCGCATGGAACGGGTGGACCTGGGGCCTGGATGGCCCACGGTGCTGGTGGACTTCGCGCACACGCCCGATGCCACCGCCAAGTCCGTGTCCGCGCTGCGCGCCAGGACCCGGGGCCGCCTCGTGGTCACCGCCAGCAGCGGCGGGGACCGGGACACGTCCAAGCGCGAACTCACCGGGCGAGCGGTGGTCGAGTCCGGCGCGGACGTCGTCGTGGTCACGGACGACAACCCCCGCTCCGAGGATCCCGCAGCGATCCGTGCGGCCGTGATGCGGGGCGTCGACGCCGCAGTGCAACGGCTGCGTGCCGCGGGGCAGCCCGTACCGTACGTCGTGGAGGCGCCCACCCGTCGGGACGCGATTCGGACGGCTCTGGAACTCACGGGCCCGCAGGACACCGTGGCCCTGTACGGGAAGGGCCACGAGCGCTGGATGGAGATCGGCCCGCCCGGTGCACGGGTTCCGTTCGTGGACAGCGACGAGGTCCGGGCGGCTGCCGGGCAGATCGGCCACCGAGCGGCGTCGCCGGCCCAGGCAGGCCCACCCCCGGGGCGGGGCGGCAGCGGGTGGAGCGCGGCCCCGGTGGCGCCGTAGTCTGACGGTGCGCGTGACCGCGCGTCGGACGAGAACCTGGCAAGGAGCACCGCATGACGCAGCCCATCCCGGATCCCAATCCTCTGGACAACCCGGAGGCCGCAGGGGACACGTTCCGCGAGGACGACCTGATCGAGACCACGGGTGCCGAGGACTCCGCATGGGAGGAGGACGACGCCCAGTGGGGTGAGGACGCGGATCCCCTGAAGCACCCCGAAGAGGCGGACATCGAGCAGATCGCCGTGGGGGACTCCGACCCCGGGGCCGCGCTCGGGACGGAAGCCCCGGAGGTCGAGGCCCTCGTGGCGGACCCCCAGGCGGACCGCGAGGTCGAGCGCTCGTTGCAGGACGGTGCCCAGGATCCCACCGATCCCATGGAGTAGATGCCCGCCGGCTCCACCCCGGGAGGACGCCGCCGCGGGCCCCGAACGGGACGGCCGTGGTGGCCGGGACGACCCCCGGCCGCCACGGGTGTGCACCGTGGGACAGGCAGTGGCCGGGGTACGCGCCGGGGGCGTTTTGACCATGGCACACACGTGGTACCTGTGACTGTCGGACCACGGGTCTATCCTGGGCGCATGTCCAGATTCAGCCCGCTGGAGTGGCCGGTCATCCGCCAGCTCCGCACCGGGGACCACACAGGCCGCAGCAGTGCGGTGCAGTCCCGCAGGACCCAGGAGATCACCGCGCGCACCGCCACGGCGGACCGCGTGGTGCAGAGCATCTGCCCGTACTGCGCCGTGGGTTGCGGACAGAAGGTCTACGTCAAGGACGAGCGCGTCATCCAGATCGAGGGTGACCCGGACTCGCCGATCTCGCGTGGTCGCCTGTGCCCCAAGGGCTCCGCGAGTGAGCAGCTCGTGAACTCCCCGGGCCGCCAGACACAGGTCCTCTACCGTGCGCCCGGCGCCGCCGACTGGCAGCCCCTGGACCGGGACACGGCCATCGACATGATCGCCGACCGCTTCCTGGAGTCCCGACGCCGCGGCTGGCAGGACGCGGACGAGCAGGGGCGGCCGTTGCGGCGCACCATGGGCATCGCGTCCCTGGGCGGCGCCACCCTGGACAACGAAGAGAACTACCTGATCAAGAAGCTGTTCACCGCGGCGGGGGCCGTGCAGATCGAGAACCAGGCCCGGATTTGACACTCCGCCACGGTTCCCAGTCTGGGAACCTCCTTCGGGCGCGGCGGCGCCACCCAGTCCCTGCAGGACATGGCCAACGCGGACTGCATCGTCATCCAGGGCTCCAACATGGCCGAGTGCCACCCCGTGGGCTTCCAGTGGGTCACTGAGGCCAAGGCACGCGGCGCCCGCGTGATCCACGTGGACCCGCGGTTCACGCGCACCTCTGCCGTGTCGGACAAGCACCTGCCCATCCGTGCGGGCTCGGACATCGTGCTGCTCGGGGCGCTGATCAACCACGTCCTGAGCAACGACCTCTGGTTCCACGAGTACGTGCTGCACTACACCAACGCCGCCACCCTCGTCAGCGAGGACTTCGAGGACGCCGAGGACCTCGACGGCATCTTCTCGGGCTACGACCCCGAGACCGGCACCTACCACCTGAAGTCCTGGGGCTACGAGACCGAGGGCGAGGACCACGGGGAGCGGGCCGACGAGGAGGGCAACCAGGGGGGTCAGGAGCGCGCGGAGGCCGGCGGTCAGCAGTACGGCAGCGGCGGCGCCCCCGTGGGCTCCGGCACGCCGGTGCGGGACGAGACCCTGCAGCACCCGCGCACGGTGTTCCAGATCCTCAAGCGCCACTTCTCCCGGTACACCCCGGAGATGGTGCGGGAGACCTGCGGCATCTCGGAGGAGGACTTCGACTACCTCGCCCGCTCCGTCACGGAGAACTCCGGGCGGGAGCGCACCACGTGCTTCGCGTACGCGGTGGGCTGGACACAGCACACGCTGGGTGCGCAGTTCATCCGCACGGCCTCGATCCTGCAGCTGCTGCTGGGCAACATGGGCCGCCCGGGCGGCGGCATCATGGCGCTGCGCGGGCACGCGACCATCCAGGGCTCCACGGACATCCCCACCCTGTTCAACCTGCTGCCCGGGTACCTGCCCATGCCCTCGGTCACCGCGCAGAGCTTCTCGGAGTACGTGGACGGCATCCGCACCACCAGCCAGAAGGGCTACTGGGCGAATGCTGAGGCGTACTCGGTCAACCTCCTGAAGGCCTGGTGGGGGGATGCCGCCACCGCCAAGAACGACTGGGCCTACGACTACATTCCGCGGATCAACGGGGCCCACGGCACCTACCAGACGCTGATGTCCATGCTCAAGGACCAGGTGGAGGGGTACTTCCTGCTGGGGCAGAACCCCGCGGTGGGTTCGGCCAACGGGCGGCTGCAACGCATGGGGATGTCCCACCTCAAATGGCTCGTGGTGCGGGACCTCAACATGATCGAGTCCGCCACGTGGTGGAAGGACGGTCCGGAGATCGCCTCGGGCGAGCTGAAGACCGAGGACATCGACACCGAGGTCTTCTTCATGCCCGCGGCCACGCACGTGGAGAAGTCCGGCTCCTTCACCCAGACCCAGCGTCTGGTGCAGTGGCGCCACCAGGCCGTGGCACCGCCGGGGGACGCCCAGAGCGAGCTCGAGTTCTTCTTCGAGCTCGGCAACCGGATCCGCGAACGCCTCGCGGACTCCACGGACCCCCGGGACCGGCCCTTGCTGGACCTCACGTGGGACTACCCGCTGGACGAGCAGGGTGAGGTGGACCCGGTGTCCGTGCTGGCCGAGATCAACGGCCGCTTCGAGACCGGGGAGCAGGCGGGTGAGCCGCTCAGCAACTACGGCCAGATGCGCACGGACGGCTCCACGTCCGGTGGCTGCTGGATCTACACGGGCATCTACGCGGACCGCGTCAACCGGGCGGCCATGCGCGTGCCCGGGTGGCAGCAGGACGAGATCGCCTCGCAGTGGGCGTGGGCGTGGCCCGCGAACCGCCGCATCCTCTACAACCGCGCCTCGGCGGACCCCGAGGGCAAGCCGTGGAGCGAGCGCAAGAAGCTCGTGTGGTGGGACCAGGAGCAGGGGCTGTGGACCGGCAAGGACAATCCGGACTTCCCGCTGGATCGTGAGCCCTCCGCGCGGCCGGGCCCGGAGGCAACCGGGCCGGACGCCCTTGCCGGTGACGACCCCTTCATCATGCAGGCGGACGGCAAGGCCTGGCTCTTCGCGCCCAAGGGCATGATGGACGGGCCCCTGCCCACGCACTACGAGCCGCAGGAGTCCCCGGTGGACAACCCGCTGTACGCGCAGCAGCAGAATCCCGCGCGGATCATGTTCCCGCGGGAGGACAACCTGTCCGCGCCCAGCGGGGAGGCGCCGGGCACCGGGGTCTACCCGTTCGTGTTCACCACCTACCGGCTCACGGAGCACCACACGGCCGGTGGCATGAGCCGGTGGCTGCCGTACCTGTCCGAGCTGCAGCCCGAGATGTTCTGCGAGATCTCCCCGGAGCTCGCTGAGCTCAAGGGGCTGGAACCGTACGGGTGGGCCACCATCATCTCGCCGCGCTCCGCGATCGAGGTCAAGGTGCTGGTCACGGACCGCATGACGCCGCTCACCGTGGCGGGCAGGACCATCCACCAGATCGGTCTGCCGTACCACTGGGGTGCGGGCTCGGACGCGGTGGTCACGGGTGACGGCGCCAACGACCTGCTGGGCATCACGCTGGACCCCAATGTGCAGATCCAGAACTTCAAGACGGGTTCGTGCGACATCGTCCCGGGCCGCCGGCCGCGCGGCGAGGCGCGGCTGGAGCTGGTGCGCGAGTACCAGGAGCGGGCCGGGCTCACCGTGCGCACGGGCATGGAACGCATCACGGATCCGGAGCGGGAGCTCAACCAGGATCCGCTGCGAGGACGCGACAGCGGGGACATCGCGGGACAGTCCACGGCCTGGCGGCCGGACACCCCCGCGACGGACCAGGAAGAAGAGCAGTGAGCACGGACCACCTCACACCCACCCCCAGTTTCGCGGACGACACCTACTGGGAGCATCCGCACCACCGGCGCGGGTTCTTCACGGACACGTCCATCTGCATCGGCTGCAAGGCCTGCGAGGTGGCGTGCAAGGAGTGGAACCGCAACCCGGTGGACTCGGACTACGAGATCCTGGGCTCCTCCTACGACAACACCGGTGGTCTGGGCGCCGACACCTGGCGTCACGTGGCGTTCATCGAGCAGTCCCAGGAGCGTATCGAGCGGGCCCGCGAGTCCGGGCGCGCGCTCGTGGACCTGGGGATGCCGCGCGTGGGTCCGCCGGCGGCGTCGCCCGCCCCTGCCACGGGCGGTTGCGCATGCGGTTCCGTCCCCGCTGCGGCCCACGCCGCGGGGTGCGCGGGCGGTACGGCACCGGCGAACAATGCCGCGGGGCCAGGGTGCGCGTGCGGAGCCGTCCCGGCGGACGACGCCGCTGGGCCCGGTGGCGCGTGCCCGTCCCGGTCCACACCGGGCGTCACCGCGCCGGTGGGCTGCGGATCGGCGGGCGGCTGCGGCTGCTCGCCCGGTGGCGGGGCGGCTCCCGCGGCGGCCACCGGTGGGGACGATTCCCCGGTGCTGGACACCCCCGACTTCCGGTGGCTGATGTCCTCGGACGTGTGCAAGCACTGCACCCACGCCGGATGCCTGGACGTGTGCCCCACGGGGGCGCTGTTCCGCACCGAGTACGGCACCGTGGTGGTGCAGGAGGACATCTGCAACGGCTGCGGAACGTGCGTGGCCGGGTGCCCGTTCGGTGTGATCGAGCGCCGCAACGACGGGCTGGTGGAGCCGAAGACCCAGCGGGGTGCGCCGCCCATGCCGGACACCGTCAAGGTTCCACAGGACGGCATCGCCCAGAAGTGCACGCTGTGCTACGACCGCATGAAGAACGACCAAACCCCGGCGTGCGCGCAGGCGTGCCCCACCACGTCCATCAAGTACGGGGAGCGGGAGAGCATGCTCGCCACGGCCCAGCAGCGGGTGGCCCAGCTGCACGAGCAGGGCAGGACCGAGGCACGGCTGTACGGCGCGAATCCCCAGGACGGTGTGGGTGGAACCGGGTCCATCTTCCTGCTGCTCGACGAGCCGGAGGTCTACGGGCTTCCGCCGGATCCCCAGGTTCCCACCAAGGACCTGCACCGCATGTACAAGCGCGCGGGCGTGGCCGTGATGGGGATGCTGGCCCTCGGAGCGGCGGCGTTCACGGTGGGTGACCGCTCATGAGCATCTCCCCGTACGACAGCTACCGGCCGCCCGAGGAGCCTCGGCGCAAGCGGCGCCGCCGGAACCGTGGACCGGGCGGCGGCGCGTTCCGTCGCGGTGGCGGGGACGGTTCCCGCGAGATGCCCATGGTGCCGGACACCGAGTTCACCTCCTACTACGGCCGCCCGATCGTCAAGGCGCCGCCGTGGGACTCCAAGATCGCCTCCTACCTGTTCCTGGGCGGACTGTCCGGGGGTTCGGCCATCCTCGCCCTCGGCGGGTACCTGACCGATAAGCCCGCGCTGCGCCGCAACGCGCGACTGTCCGCGCTCACGGCCGCTGGTCTCGGCGGGGTTCTCCTGGTGGCGGATCTCGGCCGCCCGGAACGCTTCCTCCACATGATGCGCACGTTCAAGCCCACCTCGCCCATGAGCGTGGGCTCGTGGGTTCTCGCCTCGTTCTCCACGAACGCGGGGGTTGCCGCGGCAGTGGAGGTGGACCGGATAACGGGGGAGCGGCTGCCGCTGGGCCCGCTGCGTCCGGTGCTGCACGCCGCGGAGCTGCCCACGAGCGTGGCCGCAGGCGTGCTCGGGGCCCCGATGGCCACCTACACTGCCATGCTGCTGAGCGACACCGCCGTCCCCACGTGGCACGAGATGCACGGGCACCTGGCCTTTGTGTTCGCCAGCTCGGCGTCCTTGGCGTCAGGGGGACTGGCCATGATGACCACGCCGGTGGCGCAGGCCGGGCCCGCCCGGTTCTTCGCGGTCGCCGGAGTCGCCGGGGAGCTCGTGGCCATGCACGTGATGAAGGACGCCATGGACCCCGTCACGGTGGAGCCGCTGGAGCAGGGCAGGCCCGGACAGTGGATGGAGTGGAGCGAGCGTCTCTCGGTGCTCGGCGGGCTGGGCGCACTGCTCGGCGGACGACGACGCTGGGTCGCCGCGGCCTCGGGGCTCGCCCTCGTCTCGTCCTCCGCACTCACACGCTTCGGTGTGTTCTGGGCCGGCAAGGAGTCCGTGAAGGACCCCAAGTACACGGTGATCCCGCAGCGCAACCGGTTGAACAAGCGCCGCGCGCAGGGCATCACGCACGACTCGATCACCACGGCGGGCTGATCCGCCGGGACACGTGCCGGGGCTGTGACCGGGGTAGCCGCGCACGGCCGCCCCGGTCACGCCGTGCACTGTCCCGGTTCAGCGCACGGTGACCAGGGTTTCCGTGGTCTCCGGGAGCGCCGTGGTCTCGCCGATCACGGGATAGCCCGGGACTTCGCCCACCACGAGCAGCCCGCCCGAGGTCTGGGCGTCCGCGAGCAGCAGCAGGGTGTCCTCCGAGATGCCGTGGCCCGCAGCGAGGTGCGGACGCACCCAGTCGAGATTGCGCCGGGTGCCGCCCGAGACGAACCCGTCCCGCAGGGCGTCGGCGGCGCCGTCCACGAGGGGCACCGCGGCGGCAGCGATCGAGGCGCCCACGCCCGAGGCACGGCACATCTTGTAGAGGTGGCCCAGCAGGCCGAATCCTGTGACGTCCGTGGCCGCCTCGACCCCGGCCGCCAGTGCGGCGCGAGAGGCGTCCCGGTTGAGAGCCGTCATCGTGTCGACCGCCGCGGGGAAGACCTCGCCCGTGGCCTTGTGCCGGTTGTTGAGCAGTCCCACGCCGATCGGCTTGGTCAGGGTGATCGGCAGACCGGGCCGGGCGGCGTCGTTGCGCAGCAGGCGCTGCGGGTCCGCCGTGCCTGTGACGGCCATGCCGTAGGTGGGCTCGGGGGCGTCGATCGAGTGGCCGCCGATCACCGGGCAGCCGGCCTGGGACGCCACGTCCAGACCGCCCTGGAGCACCTCGGACATCAGCTCCATGGGCAGCAGCTCGCGCGGCCAGCCCACCAGGTTGATCGCGACCACGGGTGTGCCGCCCATCGCGTACACGTCCGAGAGGGCGTTGGCCGCGGCGATCCGCCCCCAGTCGTAGGCGCTGTCCACCACGGGCGTGAAGAAGTCCGCCGTGGACACCACCGCGAGGTCGGGGCGCACGAGCACGGCCGCGGCGTCGTCGCCGTCGTCCAGGCCCACCAGGACGTCCGGGGCGTTCTGGCCCGTGAGGCCACGGACTGCGTCCTCGAGCTCGCCCGGCGGGATTTTGCACGCGCAGCCTCCGCCGTGGGCGTAGCTCGTGAGGCGGTCGAGACCCGGTGCGGTGTCCTGGGCGGGGGCCTCCGTGGTGCGTTCACTCATGCGGCCAGTCTAGGAACGGGCGCAGACAGCCGCCGGGAGATGGCCTCCGGGGGCGGTGGTACATTCGGCCGCGGAGGCGTCCGTGTCCTGGTGGGCACCCCGGTCTTCAAAACCGGTGAGACCGAGCACCTCGGTCTGGCGGGTTCGATTCCCGTCCGCCTCCGCCAACCAGCCGAGGAGCACCGTGAGCACAGAGGACCCCCGCCGCCGCATCCCCCGCACGGATCGCGTCCTCGCGGACCCGGCCGTGGTGGCGGCGACCGGACATCTCGGCGACACCGCCGTGCGGGCCGCCGTCGTCCGCGCCCAGGACCGCGCGCGGAACGGGGAGATCGCCCCGGAGGACGTGGTCGACGCCGTGGCCGCCGACCTCGCGTCCCGCCGCACGAGCTCCCTGACACCGGTGCTCAACGCGACGGGAGTGGTGGTGCACACCAACCTGGGCCGCGCGCCCCTGTCCGACGCCGCGCGGCAGGCCCTGCTCGACGCCGCCGGCTACGTGGACGTGGAGCTGGACCTGGACACCGGCCGTCGGTCCGCGCGCGGCGTCCCGGCGCGGCAGGCGCTGCTGGAGGCGTGCCCCGCGGCGGAGGACGCGCTGATCGTCAACAACGGTGCAGGCGCTCTCGTGCTCGCGACCACCGCGCTGGCCGGTGCCCGGGAAGTGGTCATCAGCCGCGGCGAGTTCGTGGAGATCGGCGCGGGTTTCCGGCTCTCGGACCTCATGGAGTCCACGGGGGCCAGGCTGCGCGAGGTGGGCACGACCAACCGCACGCACCTCGGGGACTACCGCGCGGCCCTGGGCCCGGAGACCGGGTGCATCCTCAAGGTCCACCCCAGCAACTTCCGGGTGGACGGGTTCACCTCCTCGCTGCCGCTGCGCGAGCTGCGGTCCCTCGCGGATGCGCACGGCGTCCCTCTCGTGGTGGACGTGGGCAGCGGTCTGCTGAGCCCGGACCCCGCGCTGCCGGACGAGCCGAGCCTCTCGGAGGCGCTGGAGGCCGGAGCGGACGTCGTGATCGCCAGCGGGGACAAGCTCCTCGGCGGTCCGCAGGCCGGTCTGCTGCTCGGCCGGGCGGACGCGGTGCAGCGCCTCGTGCGGTTCCCCCTGGCCCGGGCCGTGCGCGCGGACAAGCTCACGCTCGCGGCCCTCGAGGCAACCCTTCGCGGCGGCACCGCACCGGTGACCGCGGCTCTCCACGCCAACCCCCAGCGGTTGCGGGAGCGGACCGAGGCCCTGGCGGCTTCCGTCGGAGCGGAGACCGTCCCGCACGAGGGACGCGTGGGCGGCGGTGGCGCCCCGGGCGTGCCCCTCCCGGGATGGGCGATCAAGCTGCCCGAGGCGGCGGCCCGCCCCCTGCGCGTGGGCCGTCCCGCCGTGCTTCCCCGGGTGCACGACGGTGCCTGCCTGCTGGACCTGCGCTGCGTGCCCGAGTCGCAGGACGGCGTGCTGGCCGACGCCGTGGTGGCGGCGCTCGCGGAGGCGCACTGATGCACGTGGTGGCGACCGCGGGTCACGTGGACCACGGCAAGAGCACTCTGGTCCGGGCGCTCACGGGCATCGAACCCGACCGCTGGGACGAGGAGAAGCAGCGCGGGCTCACGATCGACCTCGGGTTCGCGTGGACCGAGCTGCCCTCGGGAGCTCACGTGGCGTTCGTGGACGTGCCAGGCCACGAGCGTTTCCTGGGCAACATGCTCGCGGGGGTGGGCCCCGCACCCGTGGTCGTGTTCGTGGTGGCCGCGGACGAGGGGTGGCAGGAGCAGTCCGACGACCACCGGGACGCCGTGGCCGCCCTCGGGATCGCCCACGGCCTGGTCGCGGTCACCAAGGCGGACCGTGCCCCGCAGAACGTGGACGCGGTCCTGGCCCGGGCCCGCGCGGAACTCGCGGCCACGGGACTCGGGGATGCACCCGGCGTCGTCGTCTCCGCGCGGGAGGGCACCGGCCTGGACGCGTTCCGCGAGGCGCTCGACGGCGTGCTGGCCCGTGTCCCTGCGCCGGACCCGGACGCTCGGGTGCGGCTGTGGATCGACCGGGCGTTCACCATCTCCGGCGCGGGCACCGTGGTGACCGGAACGCTCACCGCGGGGACGCTGCGCGTGGGGGACCGGATGACGCTGCGCGGGCCCGCGGGGGAGCAGAGCGTCACCGTGCGGTCCCTGCAGAGCCAGAACTCCTCGGTGGCGCAGATCGGGCCCACCCACCGGGTGGCCGTGAACCTGCGTGGCACCGGCAAGGACCGGATCCACCGTGGTGACGTGCTGCTGAGCCCGGACTCCTGGCCGGCCACCGACGTTCTCGAGGTGCGACGCCACGGCGGAGACCCGTTCACGGAGGTCCCCGAGGAGCTCGTGGTGCACGCGGGCACGGCGGGCGTGGGGGCACGGATCCGACCGCTGGACGAGGACCATGCCCGGCTCCACCTGGACCACCTCCTCACCCTGGTGCCGGGGGATCGACTGGTGCTGCGCCACCCGGGGGCCCGCGTGGCCGTGGGCGGCGCCCGGGTGCTGGACATCGACCCGCCCGCCCTGACCCGCCGCGGTGCGGGCACCCGCGAGGCCGCCCGGCTCGCGGGGATCCCGGACACCGGGGATCCGGTGGCGGAGACGGTCAAGCTCGGTGCCGTCCCGGTCTCCCGGCTGCGGCTGCTGGGGTTCGACGTGTCCGACACCGCTGCCGTCCCGCCCGCCGAGGACGTGGTGGTCGACCAGGGCTGGTGGATCCACGCGCGGCGTCTCGCGCAGTGGGCCGCGGATCTGACCCGGGCCGTGGACGCCGCCCACGAGCGCGACGCCCTCTCCCGGGGACTGCCCCGGGGAGCGGCGGCAACGGTGCTCCCTGGGGCGCCGGGTGCCGAGCTCCTGGACACGGTGGTGCGCGCGGCCGGGCTGGTGGAGCGGGACGGTTTCCTCACCTCCCCGGGACGGGAGAACGGACTGGGCGCCGCAGAGACCGGGGTGACGCGGGTCGAGCAGCGGCTGCGGACCGATCCCTTTGCTGCGCCCGAAGCGTATGAACTGGCAGACCTTCAGCTGGGCCCCCGCGAACTGGCCGCGGCGCAGAGGCTCGGCAGGCTCCTGAGGCTGCCGGGCGACGTCGTGCTGCTGCCCACCGCGCCCGCGCTCGCCATGCGTGAGCTCGCCCGGCTGCCGCAGCCCTTCACCACCAGCCAGGCGCGGCAGGCGTGGGGCACCACGCGCCGCGTGGCCATCCCGCTGCTCGAGCACCTCGACGCGAAGGGGTGGACGCGGCGGGAGGACGGCACCCGCCGGAGCATCGTGCGCTGACCGGTGCGACTCGTCGACCGCGGCCGGGCTGCGCGCCGTGAGCGAAACCCCCTCCCCGGGGCGGCCGCGGAGCACTAGCCTCGGGGACACGACATCGGGCAACGCAGCACCGGACGAGCCCGTGCCACCCCGCGCGGCACCCCGTCCGCGGCGCGTTCCCGTGAGACCGGGGTCGGAGCAGACCGGCCCAGGAGACGATGGAGGAGCACCATGACCGACACCCCCGCCCAGGACCCCCAGATGCAGAACGAGCAGCCTCCCCTCGAGAACGGCACCCCGGACGGCTCGGTGCCCCAGGGCACCGCGCAGAACGGCGCACCCCAGAACGGTGCGCCGCAGGGCGAGACCATCGGCGCCACCGGGGACGCCCAGGACTCCACGCTGGAGAAGGACCCCTCGGACTGGGTCAGTGGCGACGAGCCCATGACCGGCGCGCAGAAGTCCTACCTGGACACCCTCGCCAAGCAAGCCGGTGAGGAGCTGCCCGCGGACCTGACCAAGGCCCAGGCCTCGGAGCACATCGAGCGGCTCAAGGGCTCCTCGAACTGACCCCGCTGCCGGAACCACGCCCCGCGCGCGCCTGACGTCCAGGCCGCCGCGGGGCGTTTCCCATGCCGTGCACAGCTCCACCCGGTGTGCCGGGCCATCCTGGGTGTTTGCCGAGACAGGAAAGCCTCAACTTGCTTGTGGGCAACCGATTCCCGGTCGATGATCATCGCGTGTTCGCATCGATCGCGGGACTGCCCGCCCATCCGCTCCTCGTCCACCTGTCCGTCGTCGCCGCTCCCGTGGGAGCGCTCCTCCTTCTCCTCTGGGCCACCGCGCCGCGCTGGCGCGCACGTCTCGGCACCTTCACGGTGGGGGTCAGCGCCGTGGCCTTCGCCGCCTCCCTGCTCGCCAAGAGCACGGGCGAGGCCCTGCTGCCCGCCATGGGTCTGAGCGAGCACGCCCCCGGTCAGGTGGGTCCGCACGCGCAGTACGCAGACCTGCTGGTGGTGGCCGTGGGGCTGTGCCTCGGGATCTCGGTGCTCCTCTACGCGGCGCAGCGCTGGCTCACCGCAGTCCGCTTCGCCCGCCGGGACACCGTGCTGCTGGCCCTGCGGGTGCTCGCGGTGCTCGCGGCGGTCTTCTCCCTGGTGATGGTCGCGCTCACGGGCCACGCCGGTGCCCAGCTGGTGTGGGGGAACTTCCCCGGCTGACCCGCGCGCGGCACGTCGCCGCGCCGGCGCCGCTGCCGCCCGTTCTGTCTCCGCGCCGCCCACGCCCTGTTCTACGCCGCCCACGCCCTGTTCTACTCCGCTCCGAGCCCCGACCTGGGTGCCGGGGCCCGGGCCCGAGGGGGCCCGGGCGTGCGACGGCGGGGCGGGCCGGGCGGCGTCGGCGGCTTTGGTGCGGGTTGGCGCGGCGCAGTAGATTGACGCCCGTGCCTCAGGATCCCAAACCCACACTGAAGACCACGCTGATCGGCTCCGGGGAGCACCGCGTGGTGTTCCTGCACGGGCTGTTCGGACGCGGCAAGAACTTCACGAACATCGCCAAGGGGCTGCAGCCCGAGTTCAGCTGCCTGCTCGTGGACCTGCCCAACCACGGGGACTCCGCATGGACGGAGTCCTTCGGCTACGCCGCCATGGCGGACACCGTGGCCGAGCAGCTGCGTGCCGACTTCGCCGCAGCCGGCCCCGTGGACGTGGTGGGGCACTCGATGGGCGGGAAGGTCGCCATGGTGCTCGCGCTGCGGCACCCCGAGCTGGTGCACCGGCTCGTGATCGAGGACATCGCTCCCGTGGACTCCCAGGAGGCGGACACCACCTCCTCGCGCGGCAACTTCGAGCACCTGCTCGGTTCCTTGAAGCGCCTGGACCTCTCCGGCATCACCCACCGCTCCCAGGCCGACGCCGCCCTGCGCGCCGACATCCCGGACGACACCGTCCGCGGGTTCCTCCTGCAGAACCTGCGCCACCGGGACGGCGGGTTCGGCTGGCAGCCCAACCTGGACCTGCTGCACTGCGAGCTCGGGGACATCGGGGCGTGGCCCGCGGACGACGTCGCGGGGCGCACCTACACGGGGCCCGTGCTGTGGGTGGCGGGGGAGAACTCGCCCTACATCCAGGCCGAGGACGCGCCCGCCATGCGCGCGCTGTTCCCCAGGACCGTGCGGATCACCGTGCGCGGCGCCAGCCACTGGGTGCACGCGGACCGCCCCGAGGAGTTCATCATGGCCCTGCGGACCTTCCTGCTCAAGGACCGCTAGTCGTGGCCCGTCCGGGCGGCTCCCCCCGTGCCGACGGCACAGCACAGGGGGTGACCCTGGTGGTGGCGGCTGCCTTCGTCACCCAGACGGGTGCGGCCATCGCCGTGGGGCTGTTCGACGAGGTCGGTGCCCTGGGGGCCGTGTTCCTGCGACTCGCGCTGGCCGCGGTGCTGCTGTGCGCCGTCGTCCGCCCTCCGCTGCGTGCCGTGACCCGGCAGAACGTGGGTGTGGTGCTGGGATTCGGGGCGGCGCTGGGCGGGATGAACATGCTCATCTACCAGGCCATCGCCCGGCTGCCGCTGGGGGCGGCGGTCACCATCGAGCTGCTCGGTCCGCTGGTGCTGTCCGTGGTGCTGTCCCGCAGGCTCAGTGGACTGCTGTGGGCCGGGCTCGCGCTCGCGGGGGTGCTGCTGCTCAGCGGTGTGGGCCCGGGGACGGAGATCCCCGATCTGGCGGGGGTGCTGTTCGCGCTCGCCGCGGCGGGGATGTGGGCGTGCTACATCCTGCTGTCCCGACAGGCGGGGCGGTCGTTCCCCGGCATCCAGGGGCTGGCCCTGGCCATGGTGGTCGGGGCGCTGCTCGCGGCCCCGTTCGGGATCGTGAGCGGCGGCGCGGCACTGCTGCAGCCGCACGTGCTGCTCGTGGGCGTGGCCGTGGCGCTCCTGTCCTCGGCGCTGCCGTACGCGCTCGAACTCGCGGCGCTGCGGCGGCTTCCCGCAGAGACCTTCTCGATCCTCGTGAGCATGGCGCCCGCGGTGGCCGCGCTCGTGGGGTGGCTGATCCTCGGGCAGGGCATGGGGCCGGGGGAGATCGCGGGCATGGCGCTCGTGATCGTGGCGAGTGCGGCGGCCGTGCGGTCCGGGCGGAGGCCGCCGTCTCGTCAGCCCGGCAGCCGTCGAGGCTCGAGTCCGCCCCAGGCCCTATCCTCGGGTGCCATGGGCTTCACACGCGCAGAACTGGACTCCTTCAGGGACCGCACTGTTCCGGACCTGATCCCGCACCCGTTGCGGCTGCTGTTCGTGGGGATCAACCCGGGGCTGTGGACCGCGGCCACCGGGGCGCACTTCGCCCGCCCCGGCAACCGCTTCTACCCCGCGCTGCACCGGGCGGGCATCACGAGCGCCCGGATCGACGCCGCGGACGGCTACGACCCCGTGGAGTTGGCGCAGCTGACGGACCGGGGCATCGGGATCAGCAACGTGTGCCCCCGCGCCACCGCCCGGGCGGATGAACTCACCACGGAGGAGCTGCACGAGGGAGCGAAACGACTGGACCGGCTCATCCGGCGGGAACGTCCCGCCGTGGTCGCGGTGCTGGGGATCACCGCCTACCGGGCGGCCTTCGACCGTCCGAAGGCCACAGCCGGGCGGCAGGAGTCACCGTGGCCGGGCACCGAGCTGTTCGTGGCGCCCAACCCGAGCGGACTCAACGCCCACTCGTCCCTGGACGACCTGGCCCGGGTGTACGGGGAGATTGCGCGAGCCGCCGGAGTGGTGGACACCCAGAGCGACTGACCGGGCAGCGGGTGGATCTCCCGCACTGGAATCACCTCAGCGGGAAGACCCTCAGCCCGGCCTGCGCATCGCTCACCGGGGCGTGACCCCGCGCGAAGTCCGCCCACGCGCGGCGCAACCGGGCGCCGTCGTGCACCACCTGGGACCACGTGTGGCCGTCCACCAGCGGCGTGTGCTCCCACACGTCGTGACCGGGGAACAGCAGGGGCAGCTCGGAGATGTGGGCGCCGGCCACGGGGTTGCGGCCCACGCCCCACGAGAACTCGTAGCGTCGTCCCGCGCCACCGGCCTCCGCGTGACGACGGGCAAAGCGCACGGCGCCCTTCCCGTAGAGGCGCTGGGTGAACGGGGTGATGACCAGCCGTTCCACACGCCGGGCCTTGCGCGGATGCTGCATGCGGGTCAGCAGGGGTGGAATGCGAGCCGTGAACAGGGCGGCCTCACGGGTGGTGTTGCCCACCAGGACCTCGACCTCGGGTGCGGCCGCCTGCCACGCGGCGTCGAGCTCGTTCTCCGGGGGCAGGGGATCGTGGCCGTACTGCAGTCCGAAGGGCATCTGGCCCTTGAGGCCGTGACGCACGGCGGCCTTGGCCACCCGCTGCTGCATGGCGCGCACCTCGTACAGCTGGGCGTCGCGCGCCAGGGGTGCCGCCGTGGCGGCCATCAGGGCGCTCATCTTCGCGCGACCGGCCAGCAGCCCGAAGGGCGCGCTCTGGATGATCGCCCGCCGGAACAGGCCGCGGGCCTGCGGGACGAGCATGAGGTGCGCCACGGCGTCGCCGCCGGCGGACTGGCCGAACAGGGTGACGTTCTCGGGATCCCCGCCGAACGCGCTGATGTTCTCCCCGGTCCACCGCAGCGCGGCCACCATGTCCAGCAGGCCGAGGTTTGCCGGGATCTCCTTGCCGTCGCCCAGGAAGCCCAGCAGTCCCAGCCGGTACGTCACCGCCACTACGATCACGTTCTGCTCCGCCACGAGCGCACCAGGATCGTAGAACGGCGCATCCCCGCCGCCGGCCGCGTACGAACCGCCGTGGATCCAGACCATCACGGGCAGCCGCGCGTCCACCGGAGTGCCGGTGGGAACGGTCACCGACACCCGGAGGCAGTCCTCGTCCTGGGGCAGGTCCCCGATGTTGCTGCCCACGATGTCGTCCAGGAACGGCATGGGCGGCTGGGGGCACGCGGGCGCGGGCTCGGTGGACAGGACCGGGGTCGACGCCGCGGCCACCGGTTGCGGCCGCTCGTAGCGGCCCGCACGGGCGTACCGGATGCCGGTGGCCCGGTCCACGGCGCCGTCCTTCCGCCCGATGACCGTTCCGCACGGGGCCTGCCAGCGGGGCGCTCCGGCCGCGGTGGTTCCTGCGGTCCCGAAGCTCTCACCCACGGGGTTCCTCCAGTCTCATGCTCATCCCGATGGTGTGCGGCGCCCTGTCCTGGAACCCGTAGCGGACGTGGACGGCAGCCCACGCTCCGTGGATCCCAGCCTCCGCCTGATCCTCGGTCTTGGGGTGCATGCCGCTGTCCCGGCGCAGGGTCAGGTAGTCGGCCACGGAGGGTGGGGAGTCCACCAGGGTGTATCCCGGACGCACGTCAGTCATGTGACCAGTCTGACGGCTCCGTCCGACACGCGCAGGGGGCTGGCCGGCATCCGCTGACCCTATGCTGGTCCCCGGACTTTCGGCGGACACGGCACAGGAGGAGGCACCCGGTGGACATCGAGGCTGAGGTGGTCTTCGACCTCGTGGACCTGCTGGGGGTGCTCACCAACGGCATCCTGGGCGGCGTGGTGGCCCGGCAGCTGCGCATGGACCTCGTGGGTTTCGTGGTGCTGGCCATCGTCTCCGGCCTGGGCGGGGGCATGCTCCGGGACACGCTCCTGCAGCAGGGCTTCCCCGTGGCGCTGACCAACCCCGCGTACCTCACCACGGCGCTCGCCGGTGCGCTGATCGCCTACCTCCTGGTGTTCGACAGCAAGTGGACCTTCCGGGCGCTGTTCGTCGCGGACTGCCTCTCCGTGGGCTGCTGGGCCGCCACGGGCACCGTCAAGGCGCTGGGAGCGGGCCTCGCGTGGCCCCCGGCCATCCTGCTCGGGGTGGTGACCGCGGTGGGCGGCGGCATGATCCGTGACATCGCCGTGGGACGGCAGCCCGCCATCTTCGGCGGCAACACGCTCTACGCCACGAGCGCCCTGCTGGCCAGCGCGCTGATGGCGCTGCTCTCCGAGCTGGGTCACCCCACGTGGGGCATGGCCGGGGCGATAGTGCTCAGCGCCGTGGTCAGCGTGTCCGCGCGGCGCTTCGGCTGGCGCCTCCCGGGTCCGGCGAACCTCAGCCCCAGCGCCCTGAAGAAGTTGCGTCTGCGTCCTGTCCTGGGCAGGCGCACGCGACGTGAGTGACGCGCTCGTGGCCGGGCACGGCGCCGTCGACGACGCCGCGCAGCCGCCTGACGTCGCCGCTACGGCAGGTCACCGGACCAGGGACTTCCAGCGCATCGCAGGTTTCTCCACCACGGTCCAGGACACCCACGCCGCAGCAAGGGCGCACAGCAGGGACGCGATCGAGTATCCCCAGTACCCCAGCACCGTGTGTGCGCCCATGACAGCCAGGAGCTGCTGGAACGGGAAAGCGTAGATGTATGTCCCATAGGACAGATCCGTTCGAGTTCCCACGCGCGTGGGGAGGACCGCGCCGAGCCAAAGAGTCCCGTAGGCGATGGGCACGGCCATGAGGGCCCAGCTCCACGGGGCCGGAGTCCACTGCAGGGCGATGACCGCCAGACAGGCAGGGACCCCGAGCCACCACCGCACAGGAACCCGGTCGCGCGCGGCCCAAAGGGTCATCCCCGCCAAGAAGAAACCGGCAAGGCGCAGGGCCTGGAGGTAGCGTCCCGTCGAGACATCCAGAGGACCCAGGGCGAGCACCTGCAGGACCAGCACCACCAAGAGCAGACCCGTAAGAAAAGGCAGCGGACGGCGACGCACCAGCCCAAAGCTCAGCAGCACTCCGGCCATCAGGTACGCCATGCCCTCGAACCACAGGGTCCACAGTGACCCGTTCCAGGCACCCGGGTATGGAACGGACTTCAGGAGATCTTCGATGGGCCATTGCCGGATGTAGAGAGTGGCGTTGTTGAGGACATATCCGACAGCACTCTGGGCAACCCAACTCTCACCCCCGATAAGTGCGGCAAGGGGGGCCAAGACGAACGCCGTCGTGATCAGAGCGACCCAAAAACCGGGATAGATGCGAAGGGCGCGCCGCCACAGGAACCCCTGCAGAGACGTGCGAACGCGCGACCCCGCAATCAGGTAGCCGGAGATGGCGAAAAAGCCGTTGACTGCTGTACCGCTGAAGTCGTGCCAGTTGTGAGAGGGGAAGCCTCCCAGCGGGCTGCTGTGGCCGAACACCACCAGCGCGGCAAGAAAAAGCCGCACCAGGTTCAACGCATTGTTGTGTCCGGCCAAAGTCTGACCGAGGACGGGAAATGAGAGGGGGCGCTGTCTGGGGGATCGAGCTGAGGCGCGCGGGGGAGCGGAGGTCACGCGCGAAGCCTAACCGTTCCCAGGCTGTCCTACGCTGGACCCATGTCCCTCCCCAAGATTGTGCTGCTCTACGTGTTCACCCCTCTGGCGGACCCGGAGGCCGTGAAGCTGTGGCAGCTGAACCTCGCGCGGCGCACCGGGGTCAAGGGCCGGATCATCGTCTCGGAGCAGGGCATCAACGCCACCGTGGGCGGGGACATCCAAAACGTGAAGGCGTACGTCCGCGGGCTCAAGGAGTACGCCCCGTTCAAGCACGCGGACGTCAAGTGGTCCGACGGTGCGGGGGACGACTTCCCGCGGCTGAGCGTGAAGGTCCGCCCGGAGCTCGTGACCTTCGACGCCCCGGACGTCATCCGGGTCTCGGAGAACGGCGTGGAGGGCGGAGGCACGCACCTGAAGCCCCACGAGTTGCACGAGCTCGTGGAGCGGCGCGGTGAGGACGTGGTGTTCTTCGACGGCCGCAACCAGCTGGAGGCGGAGATCGGGAGGTTCCGCGGCGCCGTCGTACCCCGCACCGAGACCACGCGGGACTTCCTGCGGGAGCTGGATTCCGGCGCCTACGACCACCTCAAGGGCAAGGCCCTGGTGACCTACTGCACCGGCGGGATCCGCTGCGAGGTGCTGAGCGTGCTGCTGCGCGACCGCGGCTTCCAGGACGTGTACCAGCTGGACGGCGGGATCGTGCGCTACGGGGAGGCCTATGGGGACCGTGGCCTGTGGGACGGCTCCCTCTACGTCTTCGACGAGCGCCGGCACACGGAGTTCTCACCCGGGGCCAGGTCCCTGGGGCGATGCGTGCAGTGCGGGGAGGCCACACCCCGGTACGTGAACTGCGCCAACCAGCAGTGTCGGCAGCTGTTCCTGTGCTGCGGGACGTGCACGGAGACCGGGGCCAGGACCCGGTGCGCGGACTGCGTTCCGGTGGCCGTTTGACCCACCAGCCGGTCGCACGCACCCGTGGCGGCCTCCGGCGCCACCTCGAGATCAGGAGACCACCGTGGAGAATCCTCAACCCACCGTCACCGACGCCGCGGTGACCGCCCTGCACACCGGGGAGGTGCGGGCTCACCGGTGGGACGGCCGGGAGCTGGAGACCGCCGCCGAGAAGTCACCGCGAACGGGGAGGCTCTTCCTGAGCGGAACCGGGTTCATCGGGGACGAGCAGGGCGATCTCAAGAACCACGGCGGCCCGGACAAGGCGGTGTGCTGCTACGCGGCCGAGAACTACGACGCGTGGCGCGCGGAGGGGCGGGACCTCGGCCCCGGTGCGTTCTCGGAGAATCTCACCCTGCGAGGCGCCACGGAGGACCGCGTGTTCCTGGGCGACACCTTCCAGGTGGGCACAGCGCTGGTCCAGGTGACCCAGCCGCGCACCCCCTGCAACACCATTTCCCGCCGCTGGTCGGACTGGGACCTGCCGCGGGACATGGAACGGACCGCCCGCACCGGCTTCTACCTGCGGGTCCTGCGGGAGGGCCACGTGGGCGCCGGGGACGCGTTCGAGTTCGTGAGCCGACCCTCGGGCGCGGTGTCCGTGGGCGACGTCGTACGCATCATGGCCGCCGGGACCGCGGACCGGGAGGCATACCGTGGCCTGGCGTCCGCGCCCGAGTTCCCGCAGCAGTGGCGCCGCAAGATCCTGCGCCGGCTCGGGGAGGATGGTCTGCTGTGAGCACACGACGACGACGCCGCCGGCCGGGCCCGCACGCGACGGCAGCCCGGTGAGCAGCCACCGAGCCGACACACCGAATCCCGAGGACGACGCCACATGATCCAGGACAACGCATCCCAGTTGCCCCACCCCCTCACCCGGCAGCTGTTCCCATCCCCGGTGCCGCCCGGCATGGGGTGGCCGGAGGACCCCGCGCCGGCGGACGCCCCCGTGGCGCACGACGCCGCCGCGGTGCGCCATCTCGCGGCCACCGCCTCGGACGTGGACCAGCTCAACGGAATGGCCAGCGTGTGCCGTGCGTGCGACCGTCTCGTGGAGTGGCGCGAGGACGTGGCAGAGCGCAAACGGGCCTCGTTCGCCGGTGAGCCGTACTGGGGCAGGCCCGTGCCGTCCTACGGGGACCCGCTGGCGCGGGTGGCGATCATCGGGCTGGCCCCCGCTGCCAACGGAGGCAACCGCACCGGGCGCATGTTCACGGGGGACCGGGCGGGCGACTGGATCTACGCGGCGCTGCACCGCGCCGGATTCGCCGAGCACGAGACCGTGAGCACCGCGGGTGACGGTCAGGCCCTGCACGGGGTCCGCATGGTCGCCCCCGTGCGCTGCGCCCCGCCCGCCAACAAGCCCACCCCAGATGAGAAGGCCGCGTGCGGTGGCTGGTTCGACCGCGAGATCGGCCTGCTCACCGAGCTTCACGGCATCCTGGCCCTCGGAGGCATCGCGTGGCAGACGGTCCTCGCCGCGGCCGTGCGCATGGGCTGGGAGGTGCCCCGGCCGCGCCCGAAGTTCGGGCACGGCGTCGTCGTGCCCCTGCGCACCCCGGACGGCCGTGACGTGCGGCTCGTGGGCTGCTACCACGTGAGCCAGCGCAACACCTTCACCGGCCTGCTCACGGAGCAGATGCTCGACGACGCCCTGGCCCTGGCCGGGGAGCCGCCCGCCTAGCACGGGCCCCACCGATGACGCCCACAGCCGGCCCCGAAGGGGGGTGTCCCTATGTTCCGAGTCAAGCCGCGAGAGCGGTTGGCTCGGGGGTTGGGGTGGGTGGTTGGTAGTAGGTGCCGTTGCGGAGCATCGCGAAGATGACGTTGCAACGACGACGGGCCAGGCAGATCACGGCGGCGTTGTGTCGTTTACCTTCGGCTCGTTTGCGATCGTAGTAGGCCTTCGAGATCGGGTCGCGATTCGAGGCGATCCACGCGGAGTAGAACAGTGCGTTCTTCAATCGTTTGTTGCCCGAACGGGCGGGGAACTCACCACGGATCGACGTCCCTGATCGTCGTGTGACCGGGGCGATGCCCGCATACGCGGCCAGGTGGCCCGCGGTCTCGAACCCGGTGCCATCACCGATCGCGAGGAGGATCTGGGCGGCGGTCTTGATGCCGATCCCCGGCATGCTCATCAAGACCGAGGCGAGAGGGAAGTCCTCCAGCATGGCCTCGACTTCGTGGGCGACCGTTTCCCGTTGCGCTTTCAACTCCCTGACCTGCCCGGCCACCCTGGGGATCACGAGCTCGACCGCCGCGGTCGCCGGCACTGTCACGGTCTGCTCGCCCAGCGCCGTGAAGATCTTCTCGACCAGCGCTGAGGGATCGCGGCGAGAATGGGAACGAGCGAACCTCAGAACCCGTCCCCGCCCAGCGGAGGTGAACCCGGTGGGGCCTCCGAACTTCTCTAGCAGCTCCAGCACGAGGTCGGTGGAGAGGGTCCCGCCGGGGAAGACACGTTCTAGTGCGGGGTGGATCTGGGTGAGCAGCGAACGGATCCGGTTCAACGCCCTGGTGGTCTCGTGGGCGAGGTCCTCGTCGAACCCGGCGAGGACTTTCAGCGCGGAGAGGACCTCGTTGTCATGGTCGACCTGCCGCAGCGTGTGGGGCATGGTGCGGGCGGTGTCGGCGATGATGAACGCGTCTCTGGCGTCGGTCTTCGATCTTCCCGGATACAGGTCTGCTGCCTTTCGCATAGCCAGCCCGGGAAGATAAGCCACAGCGCAGCCGGTGTCTCTGGCCACCGCGATCGGCAACGCCCCGATGGTGTTGGGCTGGTCCACGACCATCAGCACCTCACCACGCTCCTGCAAGCTGGTGAACAACTCACGCAGCTGGGTCTCGTCCTGCGGGAGGGGTTTGTCGAACAGTCTGTGCCCGGTCGCATCCAGCGCGCACCCGTGGTGGGCGGTCTTGCCCACATCCAGGCCGATGATCACCGCGAAACGGTTCTCCATGATGAGCCTCCTTGGCACACCATCGCTGGTCGCAGTCTTGACACCCGATGCCGGCACCCACGTTACGAAGAGACCTCGCCACCACGGCGGCGGGCCGTGTCCCTATCAGCGGTCAACGCGTGTCTCTCGACCGGGCGGCAACACCCCCCGGACCATCAATGGCAGGGCAACAAAGCCATACCCGGCCGAGCGACCAGACCCCCGACCATCGGAGGCACTCACAAGGTAACGGGCGTGCTACGGCACGTGGACCCGCCCGAGGCGCGACGACGGGAACTCGACTGCCCGGTGGAGTGCCCGGCCGGCCGGTCCGTGCCCTGCGGCAACGGTCGCTCCGCGCAGGAAGCGGGTGCGGGTACTCTCGGGGACCATGAACGTGTGTCCCTGCGGTGGCCTGCCTGCCGGTGCGTCCCTGAACGAGTGCTGCGGTCCTGCGCTGAGCAACGAGGCGTGGCCGGACACGGCTGAGGCGCTGATGCGCTCGCGGTACACGGCCTACGCCATGGGTGCGGAGGACCACCTGTTCCGCACGTGGCACCCCCTGACCCGCCCGGCGGAGGTCTTTGTCGACCCCGACACCCGGTGGGTCGGCCTGCGGGTGGACAGCACCGTGGACGGCGGTCTCGAGGACGAGCACGGGATCGTGGAGTTCACCGCGGCCCACGTGAGCGAGGGGCGGTCGCTGGAACTGCACGAGGTGTCCGAGTTCGCCAGGCGCGCGAAACGCTGGATGTACGTGGGCCCCGCCTACGAGTGAGCTGCGCCGTGACGGGGAGCCACCGTCGTCGTGCGCAGTAGGGTTGGCTCATGAACATCGAGATCCGCAAGGGCGACATCACCAGGGTCGAGACAGACGCGATCGTCAACGCCGCCAACTCCAAGCTGCTCGGCGGCGGGGGAGTGGACGGTGCGATCCACCGGGCGGCAGGCAAGCAGCTGCTGGCGGAGTGCAGGCAGCTGCGGGAGACCACGCTCAAGGAGGGTCTGCCCGCGGGTCAGGCTGTGGCCACGGACGGCTACGAGCTCCCGGCGCGCTGGGTCATCCACACGGTGGGGCCGGTCTACGCCAAGACCAAGGACAAGAGCGACATCCTCGCGTCCTGCTACCGGGAGTCGTTGCGCGTGGCGGACGAGATCGGTGCAACGTCCGTGGCCTTCCCCGCCATCTCCGCGGGCATCTACGGCTGGCCCATGGACAGCGCCACGCAGATCGCGGTGAACACGGTGCTGGACGCGGACACCCAGGTGGAGACGGTGGTGTTCGTCCCGTTCTCGGCCGACGCGGAAGCCGCCTTCCAGGCAGCCTTCGACGCCGCGCGGGCCTGATCCGGCCCGCCATGGACCCTGGTCGGGATCTCCGCGCAACGCGGCCCCCGACACACCACCACCGTTGCGGCCTCCGGGGAAGACGCTGTCGTGTGGAGCAAATGCAGAAGAGCGAGCGCAAATCTGCATTAGCGGAGTTGTTGCACTGGGAGGACGACGGAGGGAAGCAGCAGGGAACTGCTGCAGGGCCCCCGCGCCCGCACCACCCAGGATTAAGTGCAGCTTCTGCCCAAAATCGACCGAGTTTCGGCAAAAGCTGCACTTTTTCCTGGGGGTGGCCGCGTCCACGAGCGGTGCGGACCCAGCTCCGGTACCTCGGCACCCTCGCGGGCGCTCAGATCAGGCCCAGCTCCTCCACCGCCGCGCGCTCCGACTCCAGCTCCGCCACGGACGCGTCGATGCGCGCACGCGAGAACTCGGAGATCTCCAGGCCCTGCACGATGGACCAGTCTCCGCCGGACGTGGTCACCGGGAAGGAGCTGACCAGTCCCTCCGGCACGCCGTAGGAGCCGTCCGAGACCACGGACATCGAGGTCCAGTCGCCGCGGTGGTTGCCCAGCATGAGGTCCCGGGCATGGTCGATCGTGGCACTCGCCGCGGACGCGGCCGACGACGCCCCGCGGGCCTCCAGGATGGCGGCACCCCGCTTGGCCACAGTGGGGATGAACGTGTCCTCGACCCACTCGCGGGTGACCAGGTCCAGGGCCGGGCGACCAGCCACTCTGGCGTGGTCCAGGTCCGGGTACTGCGTGGCGGAGTGGTTGCCCCACACGGAGAGGTGCTTGACGTCGTTCACCGCCGCCCCGGTCTGCGCCGCGAGCATGGCCACGGCCCGGTTGTGGTCCAGCCGGGTGAGCGCGCTGAACCGGGAGGCGGGGATATCCGGGGCGTTGCGCTGGGCGATCAGCGCGTTCGTGTTGGCGGGGTTGCCGGTGACCACCACACGGATGCCGTGGTCCGCCACCTCGTTCAGGGCCTTCCCCTGTTCGGTGAAGATCGCGCCGTTGGCCTCCAACAGGTCACCGCGTTCCATGCCCTTGGACCGTGGGCGTGCCCCGACGAGCAGGGCCAGCTGCGCGCCGTCGAACACCTTGCGGGGATCCGAGCCGATCTCCACGTCCGCGAGCAGCGGGAACGCGCAGTCCTGCAGCTCCATGACCGTGCCCTCCAGAGCGGGCAGCGCGGACGGGATCTCCAGCAGCCGCAGCCGCACCGGGCGCTCACGACCCAGGAGGTCTCCGTGCGCGATCCGGAAGAGCAGGCTGTAGCCGATCTGGCCGGCAGCGCCGGTGACGGCCACGGTGACGGGTGTGAGGCTCACGGGTTTTCCTCCTGGAACGGGTGACGCCTGTGTGGTGCGTCACACGAGGGTGCGGTGGTTCCGAGGCTATCAACCGCACCTGTTCAGCGCACGGCGGAAGCTCCTGTCGGCGTGTGCCGCGCCCGGTCAGAATGGGGTCATGGCTGAAACCGCATTCCAAGGAAATTCCGTGCACACCGTGGGCGAGTTGCCCGCCGAGGGCACGTCCGTCCGCTCCTTCGACCTGGTCGGCGCCGATCTGGGGCCCGTGGCCTCGGACGAGTTCACCGGTCAGCGCATGGTGCTCAACGTCTTCCCGTCCCTGGACACCGGCGTGTGCGCCCAGTCCGTGCGCGAGTTCAACAAGCGCGCGTCCGAGCTGCAGAACACCGCCGTGCTGTGCGTGTCCAAGGACCTGCCGTTCGCCCAGGCGCGCTTCTGCGGTGCCGAGGGTCTGGACAACGTGGTCACCGCGTCCGCGTTCCGCTCGTCCTTCGGCGAGGACTACGGCGTGACCATGACGGACGGCCCGCTGCAGGGTCTGCTCGCGCGCGCCGTGGTGGTCGTGGACGAGAACGGTCAGGTGGTCCACAGCCAGCTGGTCCCGGAGATCTCGCAGGAGCCGGACTACGACGCCGCCGTGGCCGCGCTCTCCTGACCCGCGCCTCCCACACCGACTGACAAACGACGCCGCCGCGCCCCCGGGAAGGGGACGCGGCGGCGTGGTCGTGCGCGGAGCGGATCAGGCCGTGAGCGAGTCCATGATCCGGTTCAGCGTGGCGGACGGGCGCATGACGCCCGAGACCAGCTCCGGCTTGGGCCAGTAGTAGCCGCCCAGGTCCGCGGGGGAACCCTGAACGCCCAGCAGCTCGGCGTTGATGGTGTCCTCGTTGGCGCGCAGCTCGGAGGCAACCTCCTGGAAGGCCTGGGCCAGCTCGGCGTCCTCGGTCTGCTGGGCGAGTTCCTCGGCCCAGTACATGGCCAGGTAGAAGTGCGATCCGCGGTTGTCCAGCTCGTTGACCTTGCGGGACGGGGACTTGTTCTCGTTCAGGAACGTGCCGGTGGCCCGGTCCAGGGTGTCCGCGAGGACCTGCGCCTTGGCGTTGTCGAAGCGCGTGGCCAGGTGCTCGAAGGACGCCGCGAGGGCCAAGAACTCACCGAGGGAGTCCCAGCGCAGGTGGTTCTCCTCCTGCAGCTGCTGCACGTGCTTGGGGGCAGAGCCGCCGGCGCCGGTCTCGAACAGGCCGCCGCCGTTCATGAGCGGCACGATCGACAGCATCTTCGCGGAGGTGCCCAGTTCCAGGATGGGGAACAGGTCCGTGAGGTAGTCGCGCAGCACGTTGCCGGTCACCGAGATGGTGTCCTCGCCGCGGCGGATGCGCTCGATGGTGAACTGGGTGGCCTCCACGGGGGAGAGGATGCGGATGTCCAGCCCGTCGGTGTCCTCCTGCGCGAGGTAGGTGTTGACCTTCTCGATCAGGTTGCGGTCGTGCGCACGGGACTCGTCCAGCCAGAACACCGCGGGCATCCCGGACTCGCGGGAGCGGCGCACGGCCAGCTGCACCCAGTCCTTGATGGGCGCGTCCTTGGCCTGGCACGCACGCCAGATGTCACCCGGCTGAACGTCGTGGGACATGAGCACGTCCCCGGCGGAGTTGACCACCTGCACGGTGCCTGCCTCGGCGATCTCGAAGGTCTTGTCGTGGGAGCCGTACTCCTCAGCCTTCTGGGCCATGAGACCGACGTTGGGCACGGTGCCCATGGTGGTGGGGTCGTACGCGCCGTTCTCGCGGCAGTCGTCGATCACGGTCTGGTACACACCGGCGTAGGAGGAGTCCGGCAGCACGGCCAGGGTGTCCTTCTGCTCGCCCTCGCGGCCCCACATCTGCCCGGAGGTGCGGATCATCGCGGGCATGGAGGCGTCCACGATCACGTCCGAGGGCACGTGCAGGTTGGTGATGCCCTTGTCCGAGTTCACGTAGGCGAGCTCGGGGCCGTTGTCGATGGCCTCCTGGAACGCAGCCTTGATCTCGGCGCCGTTGTCCAGGGCGTCGAGGCCCGAGAGGATCCCGGCCAGGCCGTCGTTGGGGGAGAGCCCGGCCTTGGCCAGGTCCGCGCCGTAGCGCTCCATGACGTCCTGGAAGAACGCGCTGACCACGTGGCCGAAGATGATGGGGTCCGAGACCTTCATCATGGTGGCCTTGAGGTGGGCGGAGAACAGGATTCCCTCCTCCTTGGTGCGGGCCACCTGGGCCTTCAGGAACTCGTCCAGGGCGGCGGCGCTCATGAACGTGGCGTCCACCACCTCACCGGCGAGCACGGGCACCGACTGCTTGAGCACGGTGGTCCTGCCGCCGCTGACCAGCTGGATGGTGAGGGTGTCGTCCGCCGGCATCACCACGGACTGCTCGTTGGTGCGGAAGTCGTCGTGGCCCAGGGTGGCCACGTTGGTCTTGGAGTCCTTGGACCACGCGCCCATGGTGTGCGGGTGCTTCTTGGCGTACTCCTTGACGGCCTTGGGTGCCCGGCGGTCCGAGTTGCCCTCGCGCAGCACGGGGTTCACGGCGGAGCCCTTGACGCGGTCGTAGCGGGCGCGGATGTCCTTGGCCTCGTCCGTGGAGGCGTCCTCCGGGTAGTCCGGCAGGTCGTAGCCGTCCGCCTGCAGCTCCTTGATGGTGGCCTTGAGCTGCGGGATGGAGGCGGAGATGTTGGGAAGCTTCACGATGTTGGCTTCCGGGGTCTTTGCGAGCTCACCGAGTTCCGCGAGGGTGTCCGGGACGCGCTGCTCCTCCGTGAGCCGGTCCGGGAACTGCGCCAGGATGCGGGCGGCCAGGGAGATGTCCCGGGTCTCGACCTCCACCCCGGCCGTGGACGCGAACGCCTCGACCATGGGCTTGAACGAGTACGTGGCCAGCATGGGCGCTTCGTCGGTCTCGGTGTAGATGATCTTGGGCATGGACAATGACTCCTTGCATCGACGGTCACTGGGGCTACCCTCCAGCCTACCCGCAGTGGGACCCCGCGAACCCTGCCGCTACGGGCCGTGATCGGCCGGCGGGCCCACGCTGCCGGGCGCCGCCGTGCCGCTGCGGTGCCCGCCGCCGGGATGACGACGGCGCACGGCACCGCCCCGGGGGTCGGTCGCCGTGCGCCGTGGTCGGCAGTGGCCGCCGCGCGGGGTCAGCCCTGCAGGGCGTGCTTGATCCGCTCGCGCTCCCTTTCGAGCTTGCGCAGCCGGTGGCTCAGCGTGAACATCCGCACGGAGCCCACGAGCGCCATGATGAGCGCGCCCGCAATGGCCGAGAGCAACATGGCCACCCCCAGGGGCAGGGAGAAGCTCCAGGCGAGGAACTCGAACTGGGTGGCCACGTTGTTCTGGATGATGAAGACCAGCAGCAGGATCAGCACGACCACGCCCACGACCAGCGCGGCCCACACCGTCCCGGAGACGCCGCGCTTGGCGGGGGTGTCCAGAGCGGGGTCCACCACGGGGTCGTAGGTCCCCGCGTACTCGCTCGTTCCCGTCTCCTCACCGCGCGCGGTGCCTCCGGTGGGCGACGCCGCCCGCCCGGCTTCCCCGGACCCGGTTCCGGTGGGTGCGGCGCCCGTGGCGCCGGCGGCTCCGCCCCGGGGTGCGCCGGCTTCCGTGACCGGGTGCCGGTCGAGGGCGCCGTCGGCGTGGTCGTCACGAGCCGGACCGCGGCTTCGCTGGGGCTGACCGCCGGGAACGGGACCGGCGCCGGAGGGTGCGGCAGCGGCGTCGTCGGCGGGGACGCGGGGTGCGGCGGAACGTTCGTGCGGGGTGTTGCTCACTGGGTGCCTCCCGGGGATCGCGTGTCGGTGGGTCCAGCGTAGGCCAGCAGCGCCCCGGGCACAGGGGCGGGGCGGAGCAGCGCGACACGCCCGAGAAATCGCGACACGCTTGCAATCTGCTGACATGTCGCCCGGAATCGGTTATCGCTGGGTAACCTTTCGTTCATTGTGAGACGCACCACAATCAACGGTGACGCCAGTCACGGCTCGGGGTGACCACTTCCGAGGGTGCAACGCACATTCCATGGGCACCACATCAGGAGGAAACGACATGGGCAAGTACACCTTCAAGGGGAAGGCCGCCGTGTCCGTCGCGGCAATCGCAGCACTCACACTGACCGGCTGCGCCAGCGTGGGCGGCGGCGGGGACGAGGGTGGCGGTGAGAGCAGCGCGGCAGGCCAGGAGGGCGGCGTCGTGACCGTCGCGGAGACCAACGCGTTCACCGGCGCCAACCCGAGCTACGTCAAGACCAACCTGGACATCAACAACAAGATCGCCCAGATGACCCGCGAGGGCTTCTACACCGTGGACACGGAGCAGAAGATCCAGCCCAACGAGGGCTTCGGCACCTACAAGAAGATCTCGGACGACCCGCTGACGGTGGAGTACGAGCTCAAGGAGCCGCAGTGGTCGGACGGCAACAAGATCGACAAGGCGGACCTGCTGCTCGAGTGGAGCATGCTCTCCGGCTACGCCAACGACGCCAGCGAGGACGGCAAGACCGGCAAGGACTACTTCTCGATCGCCGGCTCCACGGACATCCTGGGCACTACCGAGATGCCCACCTTCTCCGAGGACGGCAAGAAGATGACCCTCACGTGGGGCAAGCCGAACGCGGACTGGGAGATCGGCTTCGGCGGCGTGACCGAGCCCGCCCACGTGGTGGCCAAGAAGGCCGGCATGACCGAGGACGAGCTGCTCAAGGTGCTCGAGAACCAGAAGAAGGGCGATCCCAAGAAGCCCCAGAAGCAGCCCGAGCTCGAGAAGATCGGCAAGGCCTGGGACACCGCCTTCAACTTCACCTCCATGCCGGACGACAAGGACCTCCTGGTCTCCAGCGGCCCGTTCAAGATCGAGAACATCGTGGAGAACAACTCCGTCACGGTGAAGAAGAACGAGAACTACAAGGGCGAGATGCCCGGCAAGCTGGACGAGATCACGGTGCGCACCATCTCCGATCCCACCGCCCAGATCCAGGCGCTGCGCAACGGCGAAGTGGACATCATGCAGCCGGGCAACGTCAACAAGGACACCCTGGACCAGGTCCAGCAGATCGAGAACGTGAACGTCCAGAAGGGCGACCAGCTCGCGTACGACCACCTGGACCTGAACTTCGGCTCGGACGTGTTCAAGGACCAGAAGGTCCGCGAGGCGTTCCTCAAGACGATCCCGCGCCAGCAGATCGTGGACCAGCTCATCAAGCCGGTCAAGGACGACGCCTCCGTGCTGAACTCCCAGATGTACGTGTCCAGCCAGAAGGACGAGTACGGCAAGGCCGTGGAGAAGAACGAGGCCGAGTCCATGTACGGGGACGTGGACATCGAGGGCGCCAAGGAGCTGCTCGGCGGCAAGACGCCCACCGTGCGGATCCTCTACAACAACCAGAACCCCCAGCGCGTGGACACCTTCCAGCTGATGAAGGAGTCCGCGGAGAAGGCCGGTTTCAAGGTCTCGGACATGGGTGACCCCAACTGGTCCGAGAAGCTCTCCGACGGCGACTACGACGCCTCCCTGTTCGGCTGGGTCGCCCCGGGCGTCGGCACCGAGATGCTGTCCCAGATCTTCAAGACCGGCGGCGGCGGCAACTACAACAAGTACTCCAACGAGGACGTCGACAAGATCGTGGACGAGGCGCGCACCAACCTCGACGACGAGGCCCGTGTGGACCAGATCGTGGAGGTCGACAAGCACACCTTCGAGGACGCGTACGGTCTGCCGCTGTTCCAGTCCGTGGGCTACGTGGCCACCTCGGACGAGATCGCCGGTGTGGACACCTACCAGCCCAACCAGACGGGCGTGTTCTGGAACGTCTCCGAGTGGAGCCGCAAGTAGGACTGCCGAGCTCCTGTTGACCGAGGCACTCCCCTCATGAGCACTGCGCGGGCGCGGATCTGCTGCGCCCGCGCAGTGTCGTGACCACCACTCGTACAGAGGCTGCGACATGATTTCTTACATTCTCAGACGGCTCGTCACCGCCGTCCTCATCCTGCTGGGTGCATCGTTCATCGTGTATCTCATGACGGCGGCGTCCGGAGATCCCCTGTGGGACCTATACGGCAACCCCAACGCCCAGCAGCTGATCCCGGCGCGCGTGGAGGCCCTGCACCTGGACACCCCACCCGTGCTGCGCTACTTCACCTGGCTCGGCGGCGCCGCCGGGTGTCTGGTGCCCTTCGCGGACACCTGCTCCCTGGGCGTGAGCCGTGACGGCCAGGAGGTCACGGACCTGCTGGCCTTCGCCATGACCCAGACCATCATGCTGGTCACGGTGGGCACCATCCTGGCCATCGTGGTGGGCATCACCCTGGGCATCGTCTCCGCCCTGCGCCAGTACTCCGGTCTGGACTACGGCATCACGTTCTTCACCTTCCTGTGCTTCTCCCTGCCGAGCTTCTGGCTCGCGGTGCTGCTCAAGGAGATCGTGGCCATCCAGTTCAACGACTTCCTGCAGGACCCCGTGCTGTCCATGGGCGCGATCGCACTGATATCGCTCGTGGCGGGAGTCATCTGGTTCCTGGTCTCGTTCGGGCAGATGCGCACCCGCCTGCTCATGGGCCTGCTCGGCTTCGCGGTGACCTTCGGGATCATCTACTTCGTGCTGGCCACCAACTGGCTCAACCACCCGTTCCTGGGCATCCCGCTGATCGCCCTCACGGGCATCCTGGTGGCGGTGATCTCCACCGTGCTGATCTCGGGGCTGCGCAACAAGCGCGCCCTCTACGCGGCACTGGGCACCGTGGTGGTGGGCCTGATCCTCTACTTCCCGGTGCAGTACCTGTTCGCGGACGGCGGTCTGCTGACCGTGCTGCTCCTCACCGTGGTGATGATCGGCGTGGGCGTGGGAGCCGGCTTCCTGGCCGGCGGCTACGACCGTGGCCAGGGCGCACGGGTGGCCGGTGTCACCGGCTTCTTCGTGGCGCTGCTGATCATCCTGGACCGGTTCATGCAGTCCTGGCCGGACTACGTGAACTCGAGCCACATCCGCGGCCGCCCGATCGCCACGGCCAACTCGGCCACCCCGGGCTTCACCGGTGACTTCTGGACCACCGGACTGGACCGGTTCACCCACCTGCTGCTGCCCACCATCTGTCTGACGCTGCTGGCGCTCGCCTCCTACTCCCGTTACTCCCGGGCCTCGATGCTCGAGATCATGGGCCAGGACTACATCCGCACGGCACGTGCCAAGGGCCTGTCCGAGCGCACCGTGGTCATGCGCCACGCCTTCCGCAACGCGCTGATCCCGCTGGCCACCCTGGTGGCCTTCGACATCGGCGGTCTGATCGGCGGCGCGATCATCACGGAAACCGTGTTCGCGTTCACCGGCATGGGCCAGCTGTTCGTCCAGGCGGTGCGCAACGTGGATCCCAACCCGGTGATGGGCGTCTTCCTCGTCACCGGCATCGTCGCCATGATCTTCAACCTGATTGCAGACCTGGTGTACTCCGTACTCGACCCGCGCGTGAGGGTGAAATCATGAGCCAGCCCCAACCCATCGACATCCCGCAGACCGTGGAGCAGCATCCCGAGGCGGGTCAGAAGCCCCAGGACGTGCGCGGCAAGAGCCAGGGACAGCTGGTGCGCGGACGTTTCTTCGGCAACACCGGCGCAGTGGTCTCACTGGTCGTCCTGCTGTTCATCGTGCTGCTGTCCGTCACGTCCATCGGCATCGGTCCCATCCCGGGCTGGTGGAAGTGGGACCCGGACACCACGGGTCCCGTGGTGGACGGCGGCGTGCCCACGCTGACCCTGCTTCCCCCGAGCATGGGGGACCACCCGTTCGGCCAGGACAACCTGGGGCGCGACCTCTTCGCCATGGTCATGCAGGGCACCCAGTACTCGCTCATCGTGATGCTCGTGGTGGGCCTCATCACCGGCATCGTGGGCACCGTGATCGGCGGCCTGGCCGGGTACTTCCGCGGCTGGGTCGAGGCCGTGCTGATGCGCCTGACCGACGTGATCATCATCATCCCGCTGGTCATCATGGCCGCGCTGCTGGGACGCATGGCGATCTCCTGGGTCCGCGCCCACGGGCTGCCGTCCTTCGCCACGGTCATCGCACTGGGTCTGCTGATCGGCCTGGCGGCGTGGCCCGGCCTCGCCCGTCTGGTGCGCGGCGAGTTCCTGTCCCTGCGCGAACGCGAGTTCGTGGACGCCGCCCGCCTCGCGGGCGCCTCCAGCGGCCGGATCATCTTCAAGCACATCCTGCCCAACACCGTGGGCGTGATCACCGTGAACATCACACTGCTGATGTCCTCGGCGATCCTGCTGGAGACCTCGCTGTCCTACCTGGGCCTGGGCATCCAGGCCCCGGACTGGTCCCTGGGCCGGCTGATCAACGAGAACCAGACGGCTTTCGCCACCCGGCCGTGGCTGTTCTGGTGGCCGGGTGTGTTCATCGTGGCCATCGCGCTGACCATCAACTTCATCGGTGACGGTCTGCGGGACGCCTTCGATCCACGCCAGCGCAAGTTCAACCCGAAGCGGGCCCGCGAGGCGGGTGCCGGTCGCGTGGCCGCTCCTGCCGCCTCACCGCAGGCGGCGCAGTGACCCGCCTGAGCTCACACCGAGTACAGGACCACGCTCGCGGCGGTCAGCACCACGACCGCCGCGAGCGGGCCGGCCACCACGCGGGTGGTCACGGGGTGGTGCTCGCCCTCCCGTGCGAAGACGTCCAGCTCACCGGATTCCACCCGGCGCTGCCACTGGACGCGCACACGGTGGGCCGCGGCGCCGGACGCGGTGGACGTGAGGTCTCCCACGCGCACGGCTCCCTCGGGGCGGGCAATGGGGTGGTTGCGGTTCACGGCGCCGGCGTCGGAACGGAACGCGGCCCCCGCACCAGCGGAGGGCAGCGCGAAGCTGGAGTACGGGCCCTGGTCCGTCACCACGGTCACCGCGAAACGGGTGCGCACGTCCACGATGCGCGCCCACGGGATGCTCACGGTGCGCACCGGGTTGACCAGACGCACACCGTTCTCGAGCACCTCCAGACGCGGGCGCCAGTACAGGGTGTAGGCGAGCGCCACCAGCGCGAGACCACCGCACACCGCCCCTGCGTGCTGGGCCGCGGTGTAACCCCATCCGCCCACGAGCACCAGAGCTCCCAGGACCACCAGGAATCCCGTCAGCCACGGCGTCGACGTCGCGCGGAAGGTCTCGTGGTCACGGGCGGGTCCCTCGGTTTCAGGCATGACCACCATGCTAGGCAATGCGCACGAGCCACGGCCGCGCGCCCAGTTCTCGACACGATGGAGCACACACGATGAGCACCTCGCACCAGCCCGACGGCATCCCCGAGGGCACTCCCGAGCCGAACGGCCCTGCCGAGAACCCGTCGGCGGCGGGGCACGACGACGCCCGGGCCGCGGGCGCGCAGTCCGGCCCGGCGGCGTCGTCGGCCGGAGCCGCCGAGACCGCGTCCGGTGATCCCACTGCCGCTGAGCACAACGCACCCTGGAACGGCGCGCAGGCCGGAGACGGCCGTGTGGCGTCCCCGGATGCCGCCCCCGCCACGGGGGAGGGCGCCGCCGTGGCCGGAGCCACTGCGGCGGGTGCCGAGAAGAAGCGTGGCCGGCGTGCCCAGCGCAGCGAGCCCGGGACACGGCGGGGCAAGGCCAGGACGACCGTGGCGCGCGGTGAGCCCGTGCTGAGCGTCCGCGGGCTGTCCGTGGACTTCGGCGTGGACCGCGAGTGGGTTCCGGCCGCGATCGACCTCACGTACGACGTGGCCGCGGGCGAGGTGCTCGCGATCGTGGGCGAGTCCGGCTCCGGAAAGTCCGCGAGCTCGATGTCCATGCTCGGGCTGCTGCCCTCCAACGCCCGCGTGAGCGGCTCCGCCAAGCTCGGGGACACGGAGCTGATCGGGCTGCGCGGCAGCGGGCTGCGGCGCGTGCGCGGCGAGGAGATCGCCGTGATCTTCCAAGAGCCCATGACGGCACTGAACCCCGTGTACACGGTGGGCCAGCAGATCGTGGAGACCATCCGGCTGCACCGGGACCTCTCGCCGGCGGAGGCCACCGAGCATGCGATGCAGATGCTGACCATGGTGGAGCTGCCGGATCCGCAGAAGGCCTTCCGCTCCTACCCGCACCAGCTCTCAGGGGGTCAGCGCCAGCGCGCGATGATTGCGCAGTCGCTGTCCTGCGACCCCAAGCTGCTGATCGCGGACGAGCCCACCACGGCTCTGGACGTGACCGTGCAGGCCGAGATCCTGGACCTGATCCGCAACCTCAAGGACCAGCTGGACTCCGCGGTCATCCTCATCACCCACGACATGGGCGTGGTGGCGGACCTCGCGGACAAGATCGCCGTGATGCAGAAGGGCGTGATCGTGGAGCAGGGCTCGGCGGAGCAGATCTTCGCCTCACCCCAGCACCCCTACACGATCTCCCTGCTCAAATCGGTGCCCCACCTGGGCGAGGGCGGCGAGTCGGACGAGTCCGTGGACCTGGCGGCGGTGCTCGAACAGTCCATCGCGTCCCCCACGATCGTGGACCGCAGCACCGCGGAGGAAGCGTCCATGGACACCCTCGCGCAGCGTGTGGTGGCCCCGGTGCTGCAGCTCAAGGACGTGGCCATCGAGTACCCCAAGCAGGGCCGCAACCCCGCCTTCCGCGCGGTGGAGGGCGTGAGCATCACGGTGGCCTCGGGCGAGACGGTGGGCCTGGTGGGCGAGTCCGGTTCCGGCAAGACCACCATCGGACGCGCGGCCGTCGGGCTGCTGCCCGTGGTCGAGGGCTCCCTGATCGTGGACGGGGTGGAGCTGGCCGGTGCCTCGCGTTCCACGCTCAACAAGGTGCGCAAGGACGTGGGCATGGTGTTCCAGGACCCGTCCTCGTCCCTGAATCCGCGTCTGCCCATCGGCGAGTCGATCGGTGAGCCCATGTACCTGGCCGGCGTGGCCAAGGGCGCGCAGCTGCAGACGAGGATCGAGCAGCTGCTGGACCAGGTGCGCCTGCCGCGCAACTACCGCAACCGCTACCCCCACGAACTCTCGGGCGGTCAGAAGCAACGTGTGGGCATCGCCCGGGCGCTGTCCCTGAAGCCCAAGCTGCTCGTGGCGGACGAGCCCACCTCTGCGCTGGACGTGTCCGTGCAGGCCACGGTGCTGGACCTCTTCGAGGAGCTGCAGGCGGAGATGGGCTTCGCGTGCCTGTTCGTGACCCACGACCTCGCGGTGATCGACCGGCTGGCCAACCGGATCGTGGTCATGCAGCACGGGCACATCGTGGAGCAGGGCTCGCGTGAGGCGGTGCTGCGCCACCCGGAGCAGGAGTACACCAAGCGACTGCTCGCGGCCGTCCCGGTGCCCTCACCCGAGGCGCAGCGCATCCGCCGTGAGGTGCGGCAGCAGATGGCCCAGCACGTGTCCTGAGCCTCACCGGCTGCACGCGGCCCGGTCCACGCCCCCCGTGGTGGACCGGGCCGCGTCGTGCCGCCATCCGGCCCGCCCGGACGGGCCCACCCGTTCGGGGCGCGGGCCGGACCGCGCGGGCTCACACATGCGGCTCCCGGGTGAGCCACCTAGACTGCCCAGCATGACTGACACCACACGTCTGACCGCCGTCCTCGACCGCCTGCTCCGGGAGCGGGACTCATTCCTGGCCTCCGCCGAGGCACTCTCGCCCGAACAGCTGCGCGGTCCGTCCGACTGCGAGGACTGGGACCGCGCCCACGTGGTCGCCCACCTCGCGTCCAACTCCCGCGCCCTCGTGAACCTGGTGGACTGGGCCACCTCGGGGGAGCCCAAGCCCATCTACTCGTCGCGGGACGAGCGCAACCGTGAGACCGACGAGCTCGCGCAGCTGCCCCCGGAGCAGCTGCTGCGGACTTTCGTGGAGAACAGCCAGTACTTGGCAGAGCAGTGCGAGCGGCTCGAGGGCCCGCTCGAGGTGGCGGAGCTGGACCTCAACGGCAAGAAGGTTCCGGCGGAAGGGATCCCCACGGTGTGGATCTCGGAGCTCGTGCTGCACCACCAGGACCTGAACACCGGGTGGACCGTGGCGCAGGCGGAGCCCGAGTCCCAGCTCAACGCCCTGGAGGGCGCGGTCCGTGCCATGCGGGCCAAGGGTGCACCGGGCATGACGCTGCGCACCACCGAGCACGACGAGTGGATCCTCGGTGACGGCGGTCAGCTCGTGACCGGCGACCGGGTGGGCATGATCATGTGGCTGGCCCGCGGTGACGCGCAGGGCGTCTCCTCCGAGGGACCGCTGCCGGAGCTGCCCGCGTGGTGATCCGTGGCCGGTAGACGCCGGCTCAGGAGAACAGCGTGAGCACGTAGGCCGAGAACAGCACCAGGTGGGCCGCCCCGTGGACGGCGGTGACCCGGGGTGCCGCGAACGTGAGGGCGGAGAGCAGCAGGCTCAGTCCCAGCAGCATCAGGTTCACGGGGCTCTCGGCGAGCACCACGGGCTGGCCCGTGAGCAGGCCGATCACGAGCACCGCCGGGATCGTCAGTCCCAGGGTGGAGACCAGCGCCCCGTGGCACAGGTTGCTGACCCGCTGCACCTGACCGGCCCGCGCGGCGCGCACCGAGGTGATGGACTCGGGCAGGAACACGATGGCGGCGATCAGCACCCCGGCCAGGGCGGGTGGGGCACCCAGCCGGCCCAGGCCGTCGTCGAGCAGGGCGGCCATCTCGTGCGAGAGCAGCACCACCGGCAGGGCGGTCGCCACCAGGACCGCGAGCCGCGCGGGCACCTCGCCGTGCGGACCGGTGGGGGAGCCTCCCCGTTCCGTCTCCTTCGCAGCCGCGGCCGGCTCCGGTCGGAAACGGGGGTCCACCTCCGTGAAGTCCGCCGCCTGCGCGCCGGTCTGGCGGACCAGGAAGAACGAGTAGGTTCCGACGGTGAGCGCGACCACCGGGATCTGCTGCCAGGTGCGGTAGGCGCCGTCCGTCCCGATGGCCGCGGGCAGCGCGAAGGCGAGCGTGCCCAGCACCGTGAGCAGGCACAGGTACACGGAGACCCCCGTGCGGTGGTGCTCCAGGTGGCCGTGCCGCAGTCCTCCCACCAGCAGGCACACGCCGATCACGAGGTTCAGGATGATCATGGACACGGCCGTGACGGAGTCCCGGGCGATCGTGGCGTGCTCACCGGGGCCCAGCATCACAGCGCAGATCAGCACCACCTCGATCACCACGATCGACAGGGTGAGCACCAGGGAGCCGAACGGGTCGCCCAGCCGGTCCGCGAGGCGCTCGGCCTCGTGGACCACGCCGCCGGCGGCCACGAGGATCACGCCCACGATCAGCACGAGAGCGGTGACCAGCTGTCCGGCGGGGACGGGCGGGAGCAGGAGGTCCCCGACGAGCTGCAGGACGAGGACGGCGCCCCACCCGGAGAGCAGGCGCGCGATGGCCGTAGGAGTCAGGACGTGGTGCAGGGTGGTCGTCACGAGGGACCTCGTTCCTCGGGCCCCGCGCGGGTGGGCCCGGTCGCGGGGTCGTCCCCAGGCGGTGTCAGACAGGTGGTGTCAGACGGTGCGGGGCACGGGTCGTCCCGTGTCCCGGCGCGCGAGTGCGCTCAGTCGCGCACGCCGAACAGCCAGGGCTCGGCGCGGTCCGTGTGGGGGTCGTCGAAGTTCACGAACGTGCGGCCCTTGGCCTCCACGGCCTTGTACTCCTGCACGACCTCCAGGCTCAGGCGCTCGCGGTGCTCGACCTCCGCGATCACGGCCGAGGCGCCGGAGCGGTCGGGGAGGGTGGCCGGGTAGGCCAGTGCGGCCACCAGGATGGTGGGCGCCTTCTCCCGGGCGGTGGCCCGCAGGGAGTCCAGGATCTCCTCGGGGGACAGGCCCTCGGGGTCCACGGAGTCGAGCTCGAACTCGCCGTCCTTGCCGCCCGTGACCAGGAAGGCCGGGAACGCACCGAACTGGGAGACCTGGTCCTCCACGACCGCCTGCACGTGGCTCAGCGCGGTGTCCACCGACTCCACGGCGGAGTCGGAAACCCACTGCCGCCAGGCGTTGTCGTGATCGGCCCGGGCGCGGGCCGCCTCAGCCCTGGTCATCCGGGACGTGCCCCGGGACGGCGTGGAGCGGCGTCGTGAAGAGTGTGCGGAGGACTGGGCCACGGAGGAGGACTCCTTCGGAAGACAGGGGTGTGCTCAGTCCAGGGTAGGCGCTCGCTAGACTGGATCGGAACCACTGAAGCCAATCCCAGGAGCATGCATGTCTGCGATCGATCGCGAACAGGTGGCGCACCTGGCGGAGCTCGCACGGATCGAGATGACGGACGAGGAACTGGCCCGGGTGGCCGGGGAACTCGAACTCATCGTCTCGTCCGTGGCCTCCGTCAGCCAGGCCGCCGGACCCGACGTCCCCGCCACGAGCCACCCCCTGCCGCTGCAGAACGTCTTCCGCGAGGACGTGGTGGGGCAGACGCTCACCCAGGAGGAGGCCCTCCTGAACGCCCCGGACGGCCAGGACGGCAAGTTCCGTGTTCCCGCGATCCTGGACGGTGAGTGAGCATGAGCGAGCAGATCATCGAACTTTCCGCCGCTGAGCTGGCGGGCAGGCTCGCCGCCGGCGAGGTGTCCTCCGTGGACGCCGTGCAGGCGCACCTGGACCAGATCGAGGCCACGGACGGCGCCGCGCTGGACGCCTCCGACCGCTCCCGCGGCACGGACGGGCTGAACGCCTTCCTGCACCGCAACACCGAGGAGGCGCTGCGCGTGGCCCGCGAGGTGGACGAGGCCCGCGCCCGGGGCGAGGAGCTGCCCGAGCTGGCCGGCGTGCCGGTCGCGGTCAAGGACCTCATCGTCACCAAGGGCCAGCCCACCACGGCGGCGTCCCGGATGCTCGAGGGGTTCATGAGCCCCTACGACGGCACCGTGACCCGCAAGCTGCGCGCGGCCCGGATGCCCATCCTCGGCAAGACGAACCTGGACGAGTTCGCCATGGGCTCCTCCACGGAGCACTCCGCGTTCGGCCCCTCGCGCAACCCGTGGGACCTCACCAAGATCCCGGGCGGCTCCGGTGGCGGCTCGGCCGCGGCCGTCTCCGCCTTCCAGGCCCCGCTGGCCCTGGGTACGGACACGGGCGGCTCCATCCGCCAGCCCGCGGCCGTGACCGGCACCGTGGGTGTGAAGCCCACCTACGGCTCGGTCTCCCGCTACGGCGTGATCGCCATGGCGTCCTCCCTGGACCAGGTGGGGCCGTGCTCGCGCACCGTGCTCGACGCCGCCCTGCTCCACGAGGTCGTGGGCGGCCACGATCCCGCCGACTCCACCTCGCTCACGGATCCCGTGGGCGGCTACGCGCAGGCCGCGCGTGCCGGCGCCGCGGACGGCGGGCTCAAGGGCCTGCGCGTGGGCGTGGTCAAGCAGCTCACGGGCAAGGGCTTCCAGGCTGGTGTGCAGCAGCGCTTCGAGGAGTCCCTCGAGCTGCTGCGGGCGGCCGGTGCGGAGATCGTGGAGGTGGAGACCCCCAACTTCCAGTACGCGCTGGGCGCCTACTACCTGATCATGTCCTCGGAGGTCTCCTCCAACCTGGCCAAGTACGACGGCGTCCGGTTCGGTCTGCGCGTCACGCCCGAGGGCACCCCGACCATCGAGAAGGTCATGGGCGCCTCGCGTGCCGCGGGCTTCGGGGACGAGGTCAAGCGCCGCATCATCCTGGGCACCTACGCCCTGTCCGCCGGGTACTACGACGCCTACTACGGCTCCGCCCAGCAGGTGCGCACGCTCGTGCAGCGGGACTTCGCCGCGGCCTTCGACAAGGCGGACGTGCTGATCTCGCCCACCGCGCCCACCACGGCGTTCGACATCGGCGGCGTGGACGAGTCCGCGGACCCCATGCAGATGTACCTCAACGACATCGCCACGATCCCCACCAACCTGGCGGGCATCCCCGCGATCTCGCTGCCCGGTGGACTGGCACCCGAGGACGGGCTGCCCGTGGGCATCCAGTTCATGGCACCGGCCCGGGAAGACGCCCGCGTGTACCGCGCCGGCGCCGGGCTGGAGCGGCTGCTCGCCGAGCAGTGGGGCGGCCCGCTGTGGCAGCACCGCGGGGACGTGGCCGGGACCGTTCGTGACTTTGCGGCCACCGCCGCGCAGGGAGGCAAGTGATGAGCCAGGACGTGCTGTCCTTCGAGGAGGCCCTCGAGCGCTTCGACCCCGTGCTGGGGTTCGAGGTGCACGTGGAGCTGAACACGAAGACCAAGATGTTCGACGCCGCGCCCAACGTGTTCGGGGACGAGCCCAACACCAACGTCACCCCGGTGTCCCTGGGGCTGCCCGGTGTGCTTCCCGTGGTCAACGGCAAGGCCGTGGAGTCCGCAATCAAGCTGGGGCTCGCGCTGAACTGCTCGATCGCGGACAAGTGCCACTTCGCCCGGAAGAACTACTTCTACCCGGACACGCCCAAGAACTTCCAGACCTCGCAGTTCGACGAGCCCATCGCGTTCGACGGGCACCTGGACCTGGAGCTGGAGGACGGCACCGAGTTCCGTGTGGAGATCGAGCGCGCGCACATGGAGGAGGACGCCGGGAAGCTCACCCACATGGGCGGTGACGCCGGGCGCATCCAGAACGCGCAGTACTCCCTGGTGGACTACAACCGGGCGGGTGTGCCGCTCATCGAGATCGTCACCAAGCCCATCGTGGGGGCGGGGGAGCGGGCTCCCGAGCTGGCGCGCGCCTACGTGGCGGCCATCCGCGAGATCGTGAAGAACCTGGGCATCTCGGACGCCCGCATGGAGCGCGGCAACGTGCGCTGCGATGCGAACGTGTCCCTGATGCCCAAGGGCGCCACGCAGTTCGGCACGCGCTCGGAGACCAAGAACGTGAACTCGCTGCGCGCCGTCGAGCGCACCGTGCGCTACGAGATCCAGCGCCACGCCGCGGTGCTCTCCGCCGGGGAGAAGGTCACGCAGGAGACCCGCTTCTGGCACGAGGACACCCGCTCCACCACGGCGGGCCGCCCCAAGTCGGACGCGGACGACTACCGCTACTTCCCCGAGCCGGACCTCGTGCCCGTAGTGACCACCGCGGAGTGGATCGAGGAGATCCGGGCCACGCTGCCCGAGCCCCCCGCCGAGCGCCGCAAGCGGCTCAAGGCGGACTGGGGCTACTCGGACGAGGAGTTCCGGGACGTCGTGAACGCCGGCGTGCTGGACGAGATCGAGCGCACGATTGCCGCGGGCGCCTCGCCGGCCACCGCGCGCAAGTGGTGGATGGGCGAGATCGCCCGCCTCGCCAAGCAGCGCGAGGTCGAGATCGCGGAGCTGCCCGTGACCGCGGAGCACGTGGTGGAGCTGGACGGGCTGATCTCCGAGGGCAAGATCAACGACAAGCTCGCCAAGAAGGTCCTGGGCTTCGTGGTCGAGGGTGAGGGCACCCCGGCGGAGATCGTCGAGGCCCGCGGTCTCGCGGTCGTCTCCGACGACGGCGCGCTCTCCACGGCCGTGGACGACGCCATGGCCCAGATGCCGGACGTCGTGGAGAAGATCAAGGGCGGCAAGGTGCAGGCCGTGGGCGCCCTGATCGGCCCCGTCATGAAGGCCACGCGCGGTCAGGCGGATGCGGCTCGCGTGCGGCAGATCATCCTGGAGAAGCTGGGCGTGCAGGGCTGACGCCCTCGCGCTTCTGTCGGCAACGGCCCGGCTCCCCGAACGGGGGGCCGGGCCGTTGCGGTCTCGCGAGCGCCACGCATCCCCTGCCGACCGGCGGGGACCGCGCCGATGGTGTGCAGTGCTCGGGGGCGGACCCAAAGGTGCATGGCCAGCGAACCAGCGGGTGCTGGTGGGGCCCGGACACCGCCCGACGGGGCCCAGGGTGCCCGGGGCTCAGCCCGTGCGGTCCTCGCTGAGTCTCCACTCGTGCAGCCCGCTCTGCTTCGCGGAGTCCGTGCTCACGATCCCGTCGATGCGCTCGCGGATGGCACGGTCCTCCGCGTCCGAGCGGCACACACCGGCGGGGGCGTCCGAGGCCACGGGGCACCACGTGTACGCCCCGCCCCGGGTGTTGGAGCTCGGCGCCCACGCCAGGTCACTCACCCGCCACTGCCCGTCTGCTCCGCAGGCGAACTGGAAGCGGGCCACGATCCCCTGGTTGTTGCTCTCGGTCGAGGGCGGTGCGGACTCGGTGACGTTGTTGCCCACTCCGTAGACGATCCACGTGCCGTGGTAGTTCTCGATGGGCTGCACGCTGTGGGAACCGTGGCCGTACACGGCGTCGAAGGCCCCGGACTCCGCGAGGGCGTGAGCGGTGCGCTGCTGGTAGGCGTCCGCGGTGTCCGTGTACTCCGTGATGGAGTGCATTGCGGCGACCACCACGTCCGCACCCTGCTCGCGGGCCTTCTCCGCCTGCGCCACGGCGTGCGCCACGTCCTGGGCTGCGGTGTCCTCGCCCACGCGCGGGTCCGCGCCGTCCCGCAGGCGGTCGATCCGCCACGGGGTGTCCTGGGGCTTCTCGTTGAGACTGTTGGTGCCCGTGACGATCGCCATCCGCCCGGTGGGGGTGTCCACGATCATGGGCTGCCCGGCGTCCTGCTCGTTCGCGTAGGTCCCGGTGTGCTGCAGCCCGGCGGCATCCAGCGCGGAGACGGTGCGCTCCACTCCCGCCACCCCCTGGTCCACCGCGTGGTTGCTCGCAGAGGTGCAGGCGTCGTATCCCGCGTCCTTCGCGGCCCGCAGGATCTCCGGGGGCACGTTGAACTCCGGGTAGGCCGAGTACGGCCCGCCGGCTTCTGCCACGGGGGTCTCGGCCTGGCACACGGCCACGTCCGCCTCGTCCAGGTAGGGCTTCTGCTGCGCGAACAGGGGAGCGAAGTCGAAGTTCGCGCCGCCGTGCGTGGCGGGGTCCACGGCGAACCGGCTCCACAGCCCCTCGTGGAGCAGCAGGTCACCGGAGACCGCCAGGCTCATGCAGGTGTCCTCCGGGCACTCGGGTCCCTTGCCGGGTCCGGTGGCCCGTGACGTGGTCTCCTCGGGGGTCGACGACGCCGCGGGGCCGCCGCTCTGCCCGGGGTCCGGGGTCGTCCGGGGCGCGGAGCACCCCGTCAGCAGGAGCGCCCCCGCGCAGAGGACCGCAACGCCGGTCCGCAGGGCGAGCCGCGGCGATGAACGGGGGCGGGAGAGATCGGCCATCCGGCGATGCTATCGCGAACGCGGGTGACGGGGACCACCCCTGAGGGGTCGCACACGGACACGACAGCATTTAGGTCATGCACATCTGACGAAATTGCTGTTTCGGCTTCCGTTTCGGCTCCTCAAGAGGTTAGGCTTCCCTAAGTTCTGAAGTCGAGTGAGCGGGGACGGTCGTGGATCGAAGCACCAGCGGGCGGCACCACGGGATGGCCTGCGTGGCGGACCGCGCGGTGTCCCTGGCCCACCGGATGCTGTCCGGTGCCGGGCAGGCCACTGTGGTGGCATACCGGATGCCCGGTCAGCCGGTGCTGACCTCCGTGGCGCACGGCCTCACGGCCAGCGGGGAGCTGGTGCTGGCCGCCACCGTGGACCCCGCATCGGTGGAGCCGGAGCTGCTGGTCACGGGGGAGTCCCTGGACGTGCGGATGGACATCACCAAGGTGGCTCCCGAGCCGGGGGTCCGGATCGTCGCCGCCACCGCCCACATGCTGGCCCGCCTGGAGTGGCTGGACCCCCTGGACGCCGAGCTCCTGGTGGGCACCGGCGAGGTGCCGGAGCTGGTGGCCGCCGTGGCCGCGGCACCGCGCGGGATGCTCGCCGTCCTGGACGTGGAGCGGGTGCTGCTGCACGACGGCTCGGGCGTGACGCCCATCGGGTACGGCGCCCTGCTGGAGCACCACGGCAGCGGGTGCGCCGGGACCGCGCAGGAGATCGAGGCCGCGGGTTTCGACGTGGTGGTGGACGTGGACCGGCTGGACCTGGCCAGCGTGTGCGACGCCGCGGAGCAGGGCTGGGTGCCGTCCCACCTGCTCACCCGCAAGCCGTCCGAGGGTGGGTGCGCGCACACGGTCGAGCGCGACTTCGTGGTGGACGTGGACCTCACGGGGGTCACCATCCTTCGCCACGGGGCGCGGCTCACGAGCGTCTACTTCGTCCCGTTCGTCTCGGAGTGCACCGGAGCGGCGGATCTCACCGACAATCTGCGCGAGCTGCTGGGGGCGCGTGTCGCGGCCTGAGCCGCCAGCGGGTGCCGGCCCCGCAGCGAATGACGAAGACCGCGAGTCGGGTGACTCGCGGTCTTCGTCATGGGTGAGGGTTCGGGCCGGACGCGGTGCACGTGCTCCGGTGGGTGGGCCGCGGTGCCCGCTGGAACGGCCCGGGAATCGCTGCGGTGGCCGATGGGCCGCCGCAGAGGGGGGCTTACGCAGCCTCGTAGCTGCTGCAGTCCGCGTCCGCGGTGACCTCGATGGAGGATGCCGTGCACATCAGGTCCTTGTTGTGCGTGCACTCGAGGCGCTGGCACGCACCCACCTGGCCGTTGGCCGTGGGGAGCCCGCCGCGGGCGTCCAGGGAGATGAACGTGGTGCAGGACGCAGCGGCGCCCTGGCCGCCCACCGTGATGGCGGGGGCGGTGCAGCCGTTGTCGTTGAAGGCGCAGCCGGCGGCGGTGCAGGTGGAAACAGCGGTGAGAGTTGCCATGATCTTCTCCTTCTGGTGCGGGTGGGCGGTGCCCGTCCCGGTGGTCGTGAAAGAAGAATATGGGCATTCCAAGAATTCGGCTAGTAAGCAAAACCTTAGGGTACGGCATTGTTTTCTAATACCGCCGTGGGTTGCCCCAGTAAATTCAGGCAGGACTCAGCAGATTAGGAAAACGCATTGTTTCTTAATCAGGTCAGCACCAGACCGGACAGGGAGTACGCCGCGAAACCCGCGATGAAGCCGATCAGGAAGTTGCGCGAGGCCAGGTTAACCAGCACGGACACCGCCGCTGCGAGCACCAGACGGGACAGCTGCACCCCGGAATCCGCCTCCAGCAGCGTGTAGGCCACCAGGATGAGCATGAGTCCCGCCGGAAGCAGCGCGGACAATTCCTGCAGGTCCTCGCGGTCGCGGTATCTGTGCGCCAGCTGCACGGGAATGAATCGCAGCGCAAAGGTGACGGCGGCGCACACTGCGATGGCGGCGAGCATCTCACACCCCGCTCTCGGGGGTGGGCACACCGTGGCCGGAGCGCGGTCTCTTCACCATGAGCACGCACAGCAGGGCGTAGCAGAGCATGGCGCCGAGCAGGAACAGGTCCCGGGGGAGCAGCAGACCCACGCCGATGGAGGCGAGGGCGGCCGCCAAGATCCTGGTCCGCTGCGCGGCCGCGGTGATGGCGCCCATGAACAGCAGGGAGAAGAGTCCGGTGAGGGCGAAGTCGAATCCGTCCCACGAGGCGGGGACGAGCCCGCCGGCCACAGCGCCCACGGCCGCGCCGAGCACCCAGTACAGGTGGGAGACGCCCTGGATCAGCATCAGCTCGCGCTCGGTGGTGGGGCGCACGCCGCTGGTGATGAGCGCGTAGGCCTCGTCGGTCAACGCGTAGGGGCCGTAGAACCTGGCGAACGGTGTGCGCAGCAGGTGTGTGGGGTAGGAAAAGCCGTAGAACACGTGGCGGGCGTTGACCAAAAGGGTGGTCACGGCGATCTGTGCGAGTCCCGCGCCGGCGGCCACGAGGCCCACGAGCAGGAACTCGATGGACCCTGCGAAGACCACCAGGGCGGTGAGGGGTGCGAGGTAGGGCGCGAAACCCAGGGACACCGAGTAGGCGCCGAAGGCCATGCCCAGGGGCAGGTACCCCATGGCCACGGGCACGGTGACCCGCAGGGCCCAGGCGAGGCTGCCCTTCGCGGAGGTCATGCGGGCACTCCTTGCTGCTGACCGGTGGGGATCCTGGGTCACGGTAGCGCGGACGGCGCCCTGTCACGGACCCGGGGTGGCCGAGGCCGTCTGTAATGTACGACACATGACTTCCGGTTACTCGATTCCCGAACAGCTCGTGACCGTCCCGCGGCTCTCCGGTCTGGCCACCCACCGCGCGGGGCCCGTGGTGGCCCTGCGGCAGGAGCTCTCCTCCGACGCCAAGCGCTACGTGAAGCACGCGTGGGCCGTGCCCCGTCACGGAGAGCCGGTGCAGCTCACCCACGGGGACCACGGAGTCCAGGAGGTCCGCCCCACGTCCTCGGGATCCGTGTGGTTCACCTCAGGCCGGCCCGTGGCCGGGGACGACGCCAAGCGCACCCGGCTGTGGCTGCTCCCCGAGCACGGCGAGGCGCGCATGGTCCTGGACGCCCCGGAGGGGGTGTCGAACCTCGAGCTCGGCGGTGACCGGCTGTTCTTCGTCTCCGGCCTGTTTCCCGCGGCCCGCGGGGCCCGGGAAGAGTTCGCGCGCAACCGCGAGATCCACGACCGCCGCGACGAGACGGGGGTCAGCGGGATCCTCTACGACAGCGCGCCCATGCGCTTCTGGGACCACGACCTCCCCGCCGCGCAGGACGCGCTGTGGTTCCTGGACACCGCCGCCGTGGCGGGCGGCGTCGACCCCGTGGAGGCCGTGCGGCGGGTGGAGCTGCCCGAGGGCCGGCTGGGCCAGTACACCGTGGCCCCGGACGGCACGTGGCTGCTGGCCACCGTGTCCACCCTGCTGCCGGAGGGCACGCAGCGTTCGCAGCTGTGGCGGCTGCCGGTGGCCGCGGAGCACGGTGACGAGGCCGTGCTGCTGCACGACACGGACGAGGCGCAGATGTGGGCTCCCGCCGAGATCAGCCCCGACGGCACCCGGGCGCTGCTCGGGCGCCAGCTGCTGTGGCGCGAGGGCGTGAGCATGGCCGTGTCCGTGTGGGTGCACGACCTCGCGAGCGGCGAGGAGACCGAGGTGGTCCCCGCGGACGAGCACTGGGCGCAGGACCCGCACTGGGTGGACGACGAGACCTTCGTGTGCACCGCCGACCACCGCGGCCGCGGCATCGTGCTGCGCGTGCGCTGCCCGCGTGGCGGAGCGAGCGTGGTCGAGACCGCCGCCGGCGGCCCGGACCAGGACGAGACCTACTCCTCGGTGCAGGTCGCGGGCGACCAGCTGGTGGGGCTGCGCGCGAGCTACGCCCACCCCTTCGAGCTCGTCCGGTGGCCTGTGACGGCCGCGACCGGCTCGGCCGAGCCGGCACCCGTGGCGGGCCTCGTCCCGGAGCACGAGGTCCCCGGTCGCCTGGAGGAGGTCACCACCACGGCGGAGGACGGCACGGAGATCCGGGCGTGGCTCGCCCTGCCGCACCCCGCCGACGACGCCGCGCGGCACCCCCTGCTCGTGTCCGTCCACGGCGGGCCGTGGGGCTCCAACAACCAGTGGAGCTGGCGCTGGAGCCCGTGGCCGTTCGTGGCCCAGGGCTACGCGGTGCTGCTGCCGGACCCAGCGATCTCCACGGGCTACGGACAGACGATGATCGACCGCGGTCAGCAGGAACTGGGTGGCGCGCCGTTCACGGACGTCATGGCCCTGACGGAGGCCGCCACCGCGCGCCCGGACATCGACCGGCAGCGGCAGGCCCTGATGGGCGGGTCCTACGGCGGGTACATGGCCAACTGGGTGGCCACCCACACGGGGGACCGGTTCCGGTGCATCGTCACGCACGCGTCCCTGTGGAACCTGGACACCATGGGCGCCACCACGGACAACACCCTGTGGCGCGAGGCCATGGGGCCCTCCCAGGCGGGCACCTACTCCCCGCACCGGTTCGCGGAGGACATCGAGGTGCCGCTGCTGGTGATCCACGGGGACAAGGACTACCGCGTGCCCATCTCCCAGGGCATCGAGCTGTGGGCGGACCTGCAGCAGCGCACGGGGGTGGAGGGGCACCGCTTCCTGTACTACCCGGACGAGGGGCACTGGATCCTCAAGCCAGCCAACGCGCGCACGTGGTACGAGACCGTGCTCGCGTTCGTGGGTGAGCACGTGCTGGGGCAGGAGAAGGAGCGGCCCGAGCTGCTGGGCTGAGCGGAGAGATCCGTCACGCGTGTGCGGGTGCGTGGGCGGAGGGGAGTAGAATCGCTACGATTCCCCTCTGCCTCTACCTGCGAAGAGAGACTCGTGTATGTCTGAAAACACCGCCCAGCGCGCCGATCTGCGCAACGTGGCCATCGTGGCCCACGTTGACCACGGCAAGACCACCATCGTCGACGCCATGCTCCAGCAGACGCACGCGTTCTCCAGCCACGGAGAGGTCGAGGAGCGGGTCATGGACTCCGGCGACCTGGAGCGCGAGAAGGGCATCACGATCCTCGCCAAGAACACCACGGTGTTCTACGACGGGCCCGCCGCGAACGGCGAGACCATCACCATCAACGTGATCGACACCCCGGGCCACGCGGACTTCGGCGGCGAGGTGGAGCGCGGGCTGTCCATGGTGGACGGCGTGGTGCTGCTCGTGGACGCCTCCGAGGGCCCCCTGCCCCAGACCCGCTTCGTGCTGCGCAAGGCCCTCGAGGCCAAGCTGCCCGTGATCGTGGTCGTCAACAAGGTGGACCGCCCCGATGCCCGCATCGAAGAGGTCGTCTCTGACACCATGGACCTGCTGCTGGGCCTGGCCTCGGACATCGCCGAGGACAACCCGGACCTGGACCTGGACGCCGTGCTGGACGTCCCCGTGGTCTACGCCTCCGGCAAGGCCGGGCGCGCCTCCACGGACCAGCCCGCCAACGGCGAGCTGCCGGACAACGAGGACCTCGAGCCGCTGTTCAAGACCATCATCGAGCACATCCCAGCGCCGTCCTACAACCCCGAGGGCGTGCTGCAGGCCCACGTGACCAACCTGGACGCCTCCCCGTTCCTGGGCCGTCTCGCGCTGCTGCGCATCTTCAACGGCACCCTCAAGAAGGGCCAGACCGTGGCCTGGGCGCGCCAGGACGGCACCATCAAGAGCGTGCGGATCTCCGAGCTGCTCGCCACCAAAGGCCTGGACCGCGTGCCCGCGGAGAGCGCCGGCCCCGGTGAGATCGTGGCCGTGGCGGGCATCGAGGACATAACCATCGGCGAGACCCTCACGGACCTGGAGAACCCGGAGCCGCTGCCCCTGATCACCGTGGACGATCCCGCGATCTCCATGACCATTGGCATCAACACCTCCCCGCTGGCCGGGCGCGTCAAGGGTGCCAAGGTCACCGCGCGCCAGGTCAAGGACCGCCTGGACAAGGAGCTGATCGGCAACGTCTCGCTGAAGATCCTCCCCACCCAGCGTCCGGACGCGTGGGAGGTCCAGGGCCGCGGCGAGCTGGCCCTGGCCATCCTGGTGGAGCAGATGCGCCGCGAGGGCTTCGAGCTCACCGCGGGCAAGCCCCAGGTGGTCACCAAGACCGTGGACGGCAAGGTCCACGAGCCCTACGAGCACATGACCATCGACGTCCCCGAGGAGTACCTGGGTGCGGTCACGCAGCTGATGGCCGGGCGCAAGGGCCGCATGGAGGGCATGAGCAACCACGGCACCGGCTGGGTGCGCATGGAGTTCAAGGTCCCCTCCCGCGGTCTGATCGGCTTCCGTACCAAGTTCCTCACGGACACCCGCGGCGCGGGCATCGCCTCCTCCTACGCGGACGGCTACGAGCCGTGGGCCGGGGAGATCGAGTACCGCACCAACGGCTCCATGGTCGCGGACCGCGCCGGCGTGGTGACCCCGTTCGCCATGATCAACCTGCAGGAGCGCGGCTCGTTCTTCGTGGAGCCCACCTCCGAGGTCTACGAGGGCATGATCGTGGGCGAGAACTCGCGCGCGGACGACATGGACGTGAACATCACCAAGGAGAAGAAGCTCACCAACATGCGTGCGGCCTCCTCGGAGACGTTCGAGAACCTCACCCCGCCGCGCAAGCTCACGCTCGAGGAGTGCCTCGAGTTCGCCCGCGAGGACGAGTGCGTGGAGGTCACCCCGGAGGCCATCCGCATCCGCAAGGTGGTCCTGGACGCCAACGAGCGGCTCAAGGTCGCCCGTCAGCGGGCCCGCGCCTGATCGTGGTCGACCCGAAGTACCCGGGCGGGGGACACGCCATCGCGGGCGCGGCGAACACGCTGCTGCCCGCGGGTGTGGACCCCGCCCGGGCGCGTCTGCTGTTCGTGCACGCCCACCCGGACGACGAGGCGATCAACACCGCCGCGTCCATGGGCCACTACAGCGGCCTGGGCGCCACCACGGTGCTGCTGACCATGACGCGCGGTGAGCGCGGGGAGGTCATCCCGCCCGCGCTGCGCCACCTCGAGGTGGGCCAGCCGGGCTGCCCGGACACGGACGGCACCGCCCTGGGGCTGTACCGGATCTCCGAGCTCGACGCCGCCGCGGCCGCCATGGGTCTCACGGACCGGTTCTACGCGGGGGAGCCTCCCGCCCTGGACGCCTCCGTGGGCTTCGCCAACGGTGCGGGGAAGTACGTGGACTCCGGCATGAGCTGGGGCCCCGACGGCTTCGCCCAGCCGACAGCGGACGTCTCCCCGGCCGCGCTGACGGCTGCGGACCCGGACGAGGCCGCGGCCCACGTAGCCGCCGCGATCCGTGCGCTGCGCCCGCACGCCGTGGTCACGTACGCGGACGACGGTGGCTACGGCCACCCCGACCACGTGGCCACGCACCGGATCACCGTGCGCGCGGTCGAGGCGGCCGCCGCGTCCGACGACGCCGAGGACCCCGCGTGGGACGTGCCCCTGACGTGGGGCATCGAGTCCGAGGTGGACCCGACGGATACGCGTCCCCAGGCCGCGATCCACGGGGACCTCGCGGTCAAGCGCGCCGCCATGGCCGCGCACGCCACGCAGATCGTGCTCGCGGAGGACCCCGCCGATCCCTCGTACACGATGTCCAACGGCGTGCCGCAGTCGATCCACTCCACGGAGACCTTCCGGCTGCTCCGAGGGGACCGGGGATGAGCGGGCAGGACACCCCGCGCCGCGCTGCCCCCTGGGCGGCCGGCTCCTCCGTCCCGGGCACCGGGTCCACTGACGAGGCGCCCGCCGGGTCCTCGGAGCGTGCCGCCACGGGGCCCGTGGACGGCGTGGCATCCGTGTCCAGGCACGACACCTCCGCCGAGCGCACTTCCGGGGTCGGCTCCGACGCGGAAACCGTCGCGCACGGTGACACCGCAGAGACCGTCGCGGCCCGCGAGCGGCCGGGAACGGCGTCGTCGGTGCTGACCGCCGTGCTCACGGGGCTGCTGGTCGGCGCGGTGGCCACGGCCATGCACGGGAACATCTGGTACCTGGACGGCTGGTGGCTGCCGTGGGGTCTCGTGTTCTCCGGTGCGCTGCTGCTGAGTGCCAGCGTGTGGTGCGGCACGTCCACTGAGCGTGTGTGGGCGGCGGCGGTGCCCGGACTCGTGACCTACGTGATCGCGTGGGCCGGGGCGTACCTGCGAGAGGGCTCCGCACTGGTGGTCACCACGTGGCAGGCCCCGATCGGCGTGGTGGGGATCCTGTGGTTCGTGGTGGTCTTCGCGGCCGTCATGTGCTCCGTGATTGTGACGGGCCGTTGGCTCGTGCGCCTGCGGGCGCGGTAGCGTCGGGAGCCCGTCGCTAGAATGAACGACAACTTGGGAACTGAAGGAAAGGTCCGTCACCCGTGACTTACGTGATTGCTCAGCCCTGCGTGGACGTCAAGGACAAGGCGTGCGTGGAGGAGTGCCCCGTGGACTGCATCTACGAGGGTGAGCGCACGCTCTACATCCACCCGGACGAGTGCGTGGACTGCGGTGCGTGCGAGCCGGTGTGCCCCGTGGAGGCCATCTACTACGAGGACGACACCCCCGAGGAGTGGGCGGACTACTACAAGGCCAACGTGGAGTTCTTCGACGACCTCGGCTCCCCGGGCGGTGCCGCGAAGCTCGGCAACACCCACAAGGACCACCCGCTGATCGCCGCTCTGCCCCCGCAGAACCAGGACTGATCGGGTGAGCGAGCGGCGCGGCTTCGGCCTGGACCTGCCCGACTACCCGTGGAACGCGCTGGCCCCGTACCGGGAGCTCGCGCAGCAGCACCCGGACGGTGTGGTGGACCTGTCCATCGGCACCCCCGTGGACCCCACGCCGCTGGTGGTCCAGGACGCCCTCGCGGCCGCTGCGGACGCCCCCGGCTACCCCACCACGCACGGCACGCCCGCGCTGCGGGAGGCCGTGGTCGCGTGGTACGCCGAGCGGCGCGGTGTTCCCGGACTGGACCCGGAGGCCGTGATGCCCACCGTGGGTTCCAAGGAGCTCGTGGCGTGGCTGCCCCTGCTGCTGGGGCTCGGTCCCGGCGACGTGGTGGTGCGCCCCGTGGTGGCGTACCCCACCTACGACATCGGGGCGCGGCTCGCGGGTGCCGAGTCCGTGGCCGCCGACTCCCTGGATGAGCTGGAACCGTCCGTGCGCGCACGCGTGCGCATGGTCTGGGTCAACTCCCCGGGCAACCCCACGGGCATCGTGCGCGACGCCGCCTCCCTGCGTGAACTGGTGGACCAGGCCCGCGCGCAGGGTGCCGTGGTGGTCTCCGACGAGTGCTACGCCGAGCTGGGCTGGGGAGCGTGGGATCCCGCCGAGGGCGGGGAGCCCGTGCCCTCGGTGCTGGACCCACGGGTCAGCGGCGGGGACATGTCCCTGCTGCTCAGTGCCTACTCTCTGTCCAAGCAGTCCAACCTGGCGGGCTACCGCGCGGCGTTCCTCGCCGGGGACCCCGCGCTCATGCCGTCCCTGATCAACTCCCGCAAGCACGCGGGGATGATCGTGGCCTACCCCGTGCAGGAGGCCATGCGCGTGGCCCTGGGGGACACCGCCCACGTGGCCGCGCAGAAGAGCCTGTACCGGCAGCGTCGTGCCGCCCTGAAGCCCGCGGTGGAGGCCTTCGGGCTGAGCATCGAGCACTCCGAGGCGGGGCTGTACCTGTGGGGCGCGGCGGGGGAGGACACCTGGACCACCGTGGAGCGCTTCGCCCGCCTGGGCATCGTGGTGGGCCCCGGGACGTTCTACGGCGAGGCCGGGCACGGCTTCGTCCGGCTGTCCCTGACCGCCACGGACGAGCGCATGGCCGCGGCCGTGCAGCGCCTGGAAGGGGCGGTCTGACAGCACCCCGTGCACCGGGGCAAGTGGAATCACGCTCGCACTAGCGAGTAGGTTGGTGCAGGATCACACCGTGTCCCGCCCGGTGCCCGTGCCCTCCCGCCGCCACGACGGTGTGGCGGCATGCGAGGACGCACCGATCAGCGGAACACCCGAGAAAACCGTGAAGGACTCACCATGGCAGAGGCCAAGAAGAACACCGGCAAGGTGGAACTGAGCTACGACAAGGACAAGACCCTGGACCTCCCCGTGCTGGAGGTGACCGAGGGCAACAAGGGCTACGGGATCGGCTCGCTGCTCAAGGAGACCGGCAACGTCAGCTTCGACCCCGGTTTCGTCAACACCGCGAACACCCGCTCCTCGGTGACGTACATCGACGGCGCCCAGGGCATCCTGCGCTACCGCGGCTACCCGATCGAGGAGCTCGCGGAGCACTCCAACTTCCTGGAGACCGCCTACCTGCTGATCTACGGCGAGCTGCCCACGCGTGAGCAGTACGAGGACTTCCAGCACCGGATCACCACGCACACCATGGTGCACGAGGACATCAAGCTGTTCTTCAACGGCTTCCCGCGCTCCGCGCACCCCATGCCCGTGCTCTCCTCGGCCGTGTCCGCGCTGTCCACGTTCTACTCGGACTCCCTGGACCCGTTCAACAAGGAGCACGTGGAGATCTCCACCATTCGCCTACTCGCCAAGGTCCCCACCCTGGCCGCGTACGCGTACAAGAAGTCCGTGGGCGAGCCGCAGCTCTACCCCCACAACAACCTCAACTACGCGGAGAACTTCCTGCGCATGTGCTTCGGCGTGCCCGCCGAGGAGTACGAGGTGGACCCGGTGGTCGCCAAGACCCTGGACATCCTGTTCATGCTGCACGCGGACCACGAGCAGAACTGCTCCACCTCCACCGTGCGCCTGGTGGGCTCCTCCCACGCGAACATGTTCGCGTCCGTCTCCGCGGGCATCAACGCCCTCTACGGCCCGCTGCACGGCGGCGCCAACGAGGCCGTGCTGGCCATGCTGGACCAGATCCAGAACCGTGGGCTCTCCGCGGACGAGTTCATGGAGAAGGTCAAGAACAAGGAGGACGGCGTCCGCCTCATGGGCTTCGGGCACCGTGTCTACAAGAACTACGACCCCCGCGCCCGCATCATCAAGGGCTACGCGCACGACGTCCTGGCCAAGATGGGCGGCAACAACGAGCTGCTGGACCTGGCCATCGGCCTGGAGGAGAAGGCGCTCGCGGACGACTACTTCGTGGAGCGCAAGCTCTACCCGAACGTGGACTTCTACACGGGCCTGATCTACAAGGCCATGGGCTTCCCGGAGAAGATGTTCACGGTGCTCTTCGCGATCGGACGCCTGCCCGGCTGGATCGCCCAGTGGCGCGAGATGATCGAGGACCCCGAGACCAAGATCGGCCGTCCCCGCCAGCTCTACGTGGGCGAGGGCGAGCGCCACTACCCCACGGCCAACTGAGCCGGCCGGCACTGCCGGTACGACGCCGCCCCGGTCACCTTCTCGGTGACCGGGGCGGCGTTCTCGTGGGGCCCGGCGCGGACGCCGGGACGGAGGCGGTCGCAGGGGTGCCGTGCGGCTCTGCTGCGCGTCCAGGCGCCCCTGACCCGGGCCGGCGCGCGGGCGGCGTCGGGCCCGGGACCGGGGGAGGGTCTCAGCCCTCGTAGCCGTTGGGGTTGTTCTTCTGCCATTTCCAGTGGTCCCGGCACATGGTGTCGATGTCCCGGTCCGCGGACCAGCCCAGCTCCGCGAGGGCGGACGCGGGATCCGCGTAGGACACGGCGGCGTCGCCGGGGCGGCGCGGGGCGATCTCGTAGGGGATCTCCCGGCCGGAGGCATTCTGGAACGCCTCCCGGACCTCCAGGACCGAGTAGCCGCGGCCGGTGCCCAGGTTCCACACGTGCACCCCGGGGTCCTCGCTGATGCGGTCCAGGGCCCTCAGATGCCCGTCCGCGAGGTCCACCACGTGGATGTAGTCACGCACGCCGGTGCCGTCCGGGGTGGGGTAGTCGTCCCCGAAGACCATGAGCTTCTCGCGCCGCCCCACGGCCACCTGGGCGACGAACGGCATGAGGTTGTTGGGGATGCCCGAGGGGTCCTCGCCGATCCGACCGGACTCGTGGGCGCCCACGGGGTTGAAGTAGCGCAGCAGCGCCACGGACCAGCGCTCGTCCGAGGCCGCGAGGTCCGTGAGCATGTCCTCGATGTGCTCCTTGGTGCGCCCGTAGGGGTTCTGGGCGTCCATGGACAGCTTCTCGGTCAGCGGCATGGTCTCCGGCGCGCCGTACACGGTGGCGGAGGACGAGAACACGATGCTGCGGCAGTCGTTCTCCTCCATGGCCCACAGCAGGTTCACGGTGCCGGAGACGTTGTTGGTGTAGTACCACAGGGGCTTCTGTGCGGACTCGCCCACGGCCTTGAGCCCGGCGAAGTGGATCACCGCGTCCGGGTGGTGGTCGCGGAACACCGTGTCCAGGCCGGAGCGGTCCAGCAGGTCCACCTGCTCGAACGCCGCCACGTCACGACCGGCCAGTTCGGCCACGCGGTCCAGGGACGCGCGGGAGGAGTTGGAGAGGTTGTCCAGAACGACCACGTCGTGGCCGGCCTCCAGCAGGGCGAGGACGGTGTGCGAGCCGATGTAGCCGGTTCCCCCGGTGACAAGAATCTTCATGGGCTCCACCCTATCCAGTGCACCCGGGAAACACGGGTGGCCGGGCTCCCCGTCTCCCGGGAACCCGGCCACCTGCCGGCGGACGACGCCGCCCGCGTCAGTTCGCGTGCAGCTGCGCGTTCAGCTCCACGGTGCCGTTGCGGCGGGGCAGGGCCTCCACCGCGCCCGTGGTGGAGTTGCGGCGGAACAGCAGATTGGAGACGCCCGAGAGCTCCGAGGCCTTGACCACGCGGGGTTCCGCGGCGGCGTCGAGCAGGGAGACCCGGGTGCCCGCGGTGACGTAGAGCCCGGCCTCGACCACGCAGTCGTCTCCCAGGGAGATACCCACGCCCGCGTTCGCGCCCAGCAGGCAGCGCTCGCCCAGGGTGATGCGCTGCTTCCCGCCCCCGGAGAGGGTGCCCATGATGGACGCGCCGCCGCCGATGTCCGTGTGGTCGTGGACCACCACGCCCGCGGAGATCCGGCCCTCGACCATGGCAGCGCCCAGGGTGCCAGCGTTGAAGTTCACGAAGCCCTCGTGCATCACCGTGGTGCCCTCGCCCAGGTGCGCCCCCAGGCGCACGCGGTCCGCGTCCCCGATGCGGACACCGGAGGGGACCACGTAGTCCACCATGCGCGGGAACTTGTCCACGCCGAACACCGTGACGGCCCCGCCGGCGCGCAACCGCAGCAACGACCGGGTCAGCTCCTCGGCGAGCACCGGACCGCGGCTCGTCCACGCCACGTTGGCGAGCAGGCCGAACACCCCGTCCAGGTTGAGCGTGTTGGGCTGCGCGAGCCGGTGGGAGAGCAGGTGCAGCCGCAGGTAGGCGTCGGCGGTGTCGCGGGGGGCCTCGTCGAGGTCGATCACCGTGGTCACGATCTCGGAGCGCACGTTGCGGTCCGGGTCCGTGGTCGCGGCCACGCGCAGGTCCGCCTCGTAGCTGGAATCGGGGTTCGCGCTCAGGGCCGGGGCGGGGTAGAAGACGTCCAGGACGGTCCCCGCGCGCTCGCCGGCGTCCACCACGGTGGCCAGGCCCACGCCCGAGGCGACGCGGGAGTTGACGGTGCTCTTGCTCGTTGAAGTCATGGCTCCATCCTAAGCGGGTAGGCGTGCCGCACCTTCCTGCCAGGGCCTCTGTGCCCGACGCCGCCGCACCAGCCTGCCGGGCGGCAGCCGGGTCGTTCGCGGTGGGCCCCAGGGCCCCGGTGACTAAGCTGGCCGCCATGGCAGCCGATCAGCAGACACCCGTACTCGACCTCAGCATGGACCCCGCGGACCTCACGGCCGCGCTCGTGGACGTGGAGTCCGTCTCGGACCATGAGGGGCCGCTCGCCGACGCCGTGGAGGCGGCCCTGCGCGAGCTGCCGCACCTCACGGTGCACCGGGACGGGGACACCGTGGTGGCCCGCACCGAGCTGGGGCGTGCGGAACGGGTGATCCTGGCCGGGCACCTGGACACCGTGCCCCTGCCCACCGTGGAGGGTGCCCTGGGCGCGGTGCCGTCCGTGCGGCGTCGTGAAGGAGACCGGGACGTGATCTACGGCCGCGGCACCACGGACATGAAGGGCGGGGTGGCCGTGCAGCTCGCGCTGGCCCACGAGCTGAGGGAGCCGAACCGGGACGTCACGTACGTGTTCTACGACCACGAGGAGGTCTCCAGCGACGCCAGCGGTCTGGGGCGCGTGATGCGCAACGCGCCGCAGCTGCTCGAGGCGGACTTCGCGGTGCTGCTGGAACCCACCAACGGCACGGTGGAGGGCGGGTGCAACGGCACCATGCGCTTGCGGATCACCACCCACGGCAAGGCCTCGCACTCGGGGCGCGCGTGGATCGGGGACAACGCGATCCACAAGCAGGCGGAGCTGCTGGAGCGGCTGGCGCGCTACGAACCGCGGACCATCACCGTGGAGGGGCTGGACTACCGCGAGGGGCTCAACGCCATCCGGATCGGCGGGGGAGTGGCCGGCAACGTCATCCCGGACACCGCGTGGGTGGAGGTCAACTACCGCTTCGCCCCGGACAAGACGCTGGAGCAGGCGCAGCAGCACGTCCGTGAGGTGTTCGAGGGGTACGAGATCGAGTGGCAGGACCTCTCCCCGGCGGCGCGGCCCGGACTGGACCGCCCGGCAGCCGCGCAGTTCGTGGCGGCGGTGGGCCAGGAGCCCATGCCCAAGTACGGCTGGACGGACGTGGCCCGGTTCTCCGAGGCCGGGGTGCCCGCCGTGAACTTCGGTCCCGGGGACGCCCTGCTGGCCCACACGGACGACGAGCACGTGGTCGACGACGCCGTGCGCGCGTGCCACCGTGCCCTGTCCCAGTGGTTGTCCTGATCCGCCACGTAGCCTGAGCCCATGACTTCCCAGCACACGACCACCGATCCCCAGACGCCGTCCGCCGGTCCCGCCGAGCGCCACAAGGGCCCCGTGGTGCTGCGCCGCGGCCAGCTGCAGCGCCGCACCTCCGACCAGCGCTTCCTGGACCAGCGCCCCGCGGAGCCGGACGACTTCACCCGCACGGACCCGTGGCGCGTGCTGCGCATCCAGGCGGAGTTCGTGGAGGGCTTCGACGCGCTCGCGAACCTCGGCCCCGCGATCACCGTGTTCGGCTCCGCGCGCACCGCCCCCGGGCACCCCGAGTACGAGCTGGGCCGCGAGCTCGGGCGGCAGATCGGCGCCGCGGGCTACGCCGTGATCACGGGTGGTGGCCCCGGTGTCATGGAGGCCGCGAACCGTGGTGCCGTGGACGTGGGCGCCCACTCCGTGGGCATCGGCATCGAGCTGCCCCACGAGCAGCACCTGAACCACTGGGTGGACCTGGGCATCAACTTCCGGTACTTCTTCGCGCGCAAGACCATGTTCATGAAGTACAGCCAGGGCTTCGTGGCGCTGCCCGGTGGCTTCGGCACCCTGGACGAGCTGTTCGAGGCGCTGACCCTGGTGCAGACCGGCAAGATCACCCGCTTCCCCGTCATCCTGGTGGGCACCGAGTACTGGGGTCCGCTGCTGGACTGGATCACGGGCACCCTCGTGGCCGGCGGCAAGGTGGGCGAGGCGGACCTCGACCTGCTGCGCGTGGTGGACACCGCCGAGGAGGTCCTGGAGATCCTCACGTCCGTCCACGCCGAGGACCCCGGGATTCCGGTGGACGACGCCGCCGCACCCCGTTCTGCGGCTCGCCCCGGTTCCCCCGACGTCACCCCGGACCACGACCTCCCAGGGGAAACCGCTCCCGGATCCGAGGCATGAGCCGGTCCCGGGACACGGGGCGGAGGCATTCGGGGGATCGGGACCGCAGGGACGCGGCCGCGCCCGGCGGCGTGGCCCCCGGGTCCGGCGCCGCCGCAGGATCGGACGACGCGCGGCGCCCCGCGGACGCGGAGCACCGGGCGGGCCCCGGGCACCCCTCCACCGTGAACGACGGGGCGCTCGGCGCATCGCGCGCCGCCGGAACGGTGACCGCCGAGGACGCCCTCACCGCGCGGCGTCGTCCGTGGCGGGCTGCCCTGAGTGGCGCGTGGGCCCGGAGCCCGTGGTGGCTCGCGGTGCTCGCGATCTACGGACTCTCCCGCGTGTGGGGGTGGGCGGTCTTCAGCGTGGTCGGCGGCCAGCAGGGCCCGGGGCCGTGGGGCGACGGCGCCCTGGGCTACCTGGACTTCGTGGCCACGTGGGACTCCGACTGGTACCGCACCATCTTCGAGCAGGGGTATCCCACGGAGCTGCCCCGGGACTCCCTGGGCACGGTGAGCGAGAACCCCTGGGCGTTCTACCCGGTCCACCCCCTGCTGGTGCGCGGGATCGCGGAGGTCACCGGGACCGGGTGGGCGGTCACTGCGGCCACGGTGTCCCTGCTGGCGGGGTTCGGGGCGGCGCTGGTGCTGTACCGCCTCACGTGCACGGCCCCGGTGATGAGCACCCCGCGCACGCGCGGGGGAGCGGCGGTGCCCGCCCTGTGGACGGTGGCGGTGTTCGCGTTCAACCCCGTGGCGCCCGTGCTGCAGACCCCGTACGCGGAGGCCCTGAGCATGCTGATCCTGCTCAGCGCGATCCTGTGCGTGGTGCGTGAGCGGCCCGCCTGGGCCGTGGTGTTCACCGTGCTGCAGGCCCTGACCCGTCCCACCGGGGTGGCCCTCGCGGCGGCCCTCGGCGTGTGGTGGCTGTGGCGCAGCGTAGCGGACGTGCGCGCGCGGCGTCGTCCCTGGTACCGCTGCGTTGACCGGTGGCTCGCCGTGGCGCTGACCGCGTGCGCCGCGGCCCTCGCGTGGCCGGCAATCGCGTGGGCCGTCACGGGGGAGCCCACGGCGTACACCGAAACCGAGGCCGCGTGGCGCGGTGCCTCGGACGTGATTCCCGTGCTCCCGTGGTTCCACCAGGCCACCGTGCTGCTCGGCCCGGTCGTGGGGCTGCTCGCTCCCGTGGCGCTCGTGGTCGCGGTGGTGCTCATGCTGCGTTCGGCTCCCGTGCGCCGGGCCCTGCCGTTCTTCGTGCGCGTGTGGATCGCCGCCTACGGGTGCTACCTGCTGCTCGTGCTCAACCCGCAGACCTCCACGTTCCGGCTGCTGCTGCCGTGGGCGCCACTGGCCGCGGCCCTCGTGCACGTGAGCGGGTCCAGGGCGTACCGCACGCTGCTCGTGGTCACGGGAGCCGTCCTGCAGATCGTGTGGGTGGGGTGGCTGTGGCACTGGAAGCAACTGCCCGGTGGTGGGGACTTCCCG